>CAYRCN010000036.1:0-12718 GCA_964422805.1 uncultured bacterium
CGAAAATGAATGAGACTGAAGCTAGAGAACAGATCAAATGGGAAGCGGAACAGTATATACCCTATGATATTGAGGATATTACTCTGGACTTTGAGATAGTTAACCCCGATGCTGGCGAAGATTCTATGGAAGTTCTTCTCGTAGGTGCAAAGCGAGATACTGTAGAAGCAAGGATGAATCTTTTCCGAGAACTTGGTCTTGAACCCATCATACTAGACATCGCAGCTTTCTCTTTACAAAATATATTTGAGTTCAACTACACAGTTAATCCAAACAAATTAGTAGGTCTCTTTGATGTAGGCGCTCAGTCTACCACAATGAGTTTTATTTCGGGTTCAGTAAACCATTTTACGCGTTCGGTCTCTACTTCGGTTAATAATTTAATACAAGCTTTACAACGAGAAGCCGGGATAGATGGAGAGAGAGCTATCGACATAATCAAGTCGGGGAAAAAAGAAGATATAGATCAATACGCGTATCAGAATGCCATGGAGAGTTTCCAGGATGATCTTGGGGTTGCCATAGAAAGAATACTACCATATCTTCCAGAGGGTTTTGAAAACTTCAACGAAATTGTTATAAGCGGCGGCGGAAGTCTTATATCAGGATTACCGCAATTCTTAGAAGAGCGATTCGGAGGTCATACAGAGGTCATAAATCCTTTTATTAAGTTTGAATATGACAGTGAATCTCCATTTATTAAAGTACCAATAGAAAAAGAGGCTCCGGTCCTTGCCCTTGCTTTAGGCTTAGCTCTTAGGGGGTTATAATAATGATAAAAGTCAATCTAGTGCCTGAAGAACAAAGGAAAAAAGTAAGAGAAGTCAAATTTAAAAAACCATCTTTGCGCATTCCTAAATTCGATATGATTTTTTCGATTTTGTTGTTGGGAGCTGCAATAGCAGGGGTGTTTTTTCTGAACTTCCAGAGGGACCTAAAGCTTAAAAAGCTTGATAGCGATATTGCAGAAGCCCAAAGGCAGCTTAAAGAGCTTGAGAAAGAAAGAAAAATGGTAGAAGATATAGAAAGACAACAGGCAGAACTCAAAGAGTGGGTAACCCTTGTTCAGAATCTAAATGAAGGGCGGGCTCTACATTTTCATGTAATGGACGAGTTAAATAAAGTGAAACCGGAATATATGTGGCTTACTTTATTTGAGGAAAGCAATCAAAACTTTAAATTAAACGGGAAGACCTTCTCTAATTATATGATTTCGAATTTTATGGATAACTTAAATGCTTCCCCTTATTTTAAGAACGTCAAATTAGATGAGATTAAGGAAACCGAGGAGAAAGAACATTCTGTTATAGGTTTTCAATTGTCAGGTAGCATACTCGGAGGTAAAAATTGAAAGGGATGAAGTTTTCTATAATTATAGGATTCCTTGCTGTTTTAATCTTTTGCGGCATGTATTTTACCGTTATAAAAGAAAAGGGCGAAAAAATAAAGGTGAAGACAAAAGAATACGAAGAATTAGAAACCAAACTGAGCAAAACAATCGCAGTGGTTAAGAGAAAACAGGAGGCTGCGAGAAAGCTCAAGATTGTCTCGGCTAAATGGAATCAGGCAAAAAAAATGTTGCCGACTGAAGCAAGCATCTCTACCTTACTTACCACCCTGACCAAACAGAGCTCAAAGAATGAGGTGAAAATTAAACATCTCAAACCTCTGGGTCGAGCCTCAAAGGACAAATACGATGAAATAAGAATTGAAATGCAGGTTCAGGGAAGTTACCATAAAATAGGTAGCTTTATGGCTGATTTGAATAATATGGAGCGAATAGTAAACGTGAGAAATTTGAAGTTGAATTCCGTTTCGACTGGAGAAGATGAAGAACCTCAAATTTCGGCTTCTTTTAATTTGTTGACTTATGTAACAAAAGGAGGGAAAGTTGAAGGATAAACTATCCTTTAAAATTATTTTAATCTTCTTAACTTTTTTTATCCTATCGGGTTGTAGCGAAGAAGGGGGAAATATCTTCAATGAGATTTTAGCAAAAACAGTTAAGTCTTTTTCTCCGGAAAAGAGTAAAGCACCCACAGGAAAAGCGGAAATTTTCAATCTTATAACTTCCGCGAATGAAGAAAAAAGTGAAGAAGAAATTGATAGTGCCATGATTGATTCCTTAGAAAACATTGGCGAAGCGCTCAACTGGGTCAGGGCTTTTTATTCGGATAGAAACAATCCGGACCCATTTACTCCTTTGCTTACAGGTTCTGAAGGACAAGAAACGAAGTTGAATGTTGATTTAGCTGAATTATCTGGTATTATCTGGGTTAAAGACAAATATCTTGCTATCGTAAAAGAAGGAAACCGAGGTTTCGTACTCAAAGAAGGAGATCTGGTAGTTGGAGGTAAAGTCTTAAATGTTACTGACTCCTCAATTAGCTTTATACTTAGAAAGTTCGGAGAGCAGACAAAAGTAACTTTATCGTTAAAAAAACAAGAGAGGTGATTTATGTATAAAAGAGTATTTTTATTGTTTTTGTTGCTCCCTCTTTTTATTCTGGCTAATCCTGAAGGTGAACCAGAATTAACAAATATTGAAGTGAAAAATGTCGACGGTACAACGGAAGTCATTTTTACCCTTACTGATTATGCAAGCAGTTCTGATTTTACAATGGACAATAAGATAGTTATAGATCTACTTCAGACAAAAAGCAAGCTTGATGGTAATTTATGGAACATCAATAGAGGAAGAGTAGAAAGTATAGCTCTATCATATATTTCTTCCGCTGCTCTCACAAGAATAGTCGTCCAGAGAACTGGCGATTTTGGCTACGAAATTTCGAACCCCAGCATGAATACGATTTCACTAAAATTTGCCGGAGAAAGCGAAGCCTTCGCTCCATGGAGCGCCGGAGGGAAAGCTACCACAGGAAAAGAAGGTAAAGAAGAAAGCGGTTACACCTACGCGGAAGGAACACAGGAAAGAATTTCAATGAGGTTAGAAGGCGCTGATCTCGTAACCACTCTTCGGTCAATAGCGCAGGCCAGCGGAATGAATATTATAGTTGGCGACGAGGTAAGGGGCTCAATAACGGTCGCATTAGATAATATAGAGTGGGAAGAAGCTCTAGACCTGGTTCTAAAAACAAAAGGATATACATATATTATCGAAAACGACGTTATAAGGGTCGGGAAACCGGAAACTTTTGCTAAAGAACAAGAAAATATTGAGGCGTCAAAACCTATAAAAAGAGAAATTTTCGTACTTGAGTTTACTACGCCAAAGGAAATCCAGGGCGCCGTGAAGTCCCTTCTTTCTAAGCGAGGAAGTATAGATCAAGATATCCGGACAAATTCTATTATCGTGAGCGACATTGAATTAAGGTTAAAAGAAGTAGAAAGCCTTATAAAAGCACTTGACAAAAAGACTCTACAGGTTGCTATAACATCGAAGATAGTAGACATCGACAGAACAGCCGCAAGAGAATTGGGGCTCAGGTGGAATGTAACTAATCTAACGAATACACAGTTTAATGTTACGGGAGATGTTGCGCATGTACCACCGTCTGGTGCGGTCACAGGCGCTTTCGTCAACATCGCGACTGTTCAAAACTGGGGAGATCTAACCGCGCGACTAGCGGCTATGGAACAGGATCAGAGACTCGACATTACCTCAAACCCCAGAGTTACAACAGTAAACAACAAGGAAGCAACTATATTTGGTGGTAAGAGATTTGCTATAACTACATTAGACATTAATGGTCAGCCTATAACCAGGTGGTATCAGGCTGGTATCGAATTGAAAGTAACTCCCCATATAAATGCAGTTGGTGATATTACAATGGAGATATCAGTAGAAATGAGCGATGTTGTCCCGGGAAGCAACAACAGCATCATTACCGAAACAAGTTCAGAAACCGAGACTCTTGTGAAAAATGGGCAGACTCTTGTTATAGGTGGGTTTTTCACTAAAACAGTCACAGAGACGAAAACCGGCATACCAATTCTTAAAGACATCCCGCTCATAGGTTTGCTTTTTGGCCATACATCAAGTGAGGAAAGAAAAAGGGAAGTTTTAATATTTATCACTCCTCATATAGTTGAAACCGAGTTAGGAAGTAATATTTAGTTAGAAATTGAGCTTCACGTTAAAACTACCTCCATAGGAAGTGGAAGACATATTTTCTATCATCCTATTGCGGTAGTTTCTGAAATCGATTGACAATCCTCCTGACACCATTTCCGAGAACATATAATTTCCGTTGAGGTTAAACTCCATGGTTTGGTTACTTTCAAGAGTATAGTTTTCTCCATAATTGTCAGTCCTCTCACTAAAGTTATCTTTAAAATTAAACGAAGCGCTAAGATTTACCGGTTTATCGAACTTAATTCTCCCGAAAAAGAGTAAAGGAAATCCTTTGCTTGATGGTTTTAAAGTGTAATCACATTTTATTCTAAATCCTTTAGTTTCGCCATACGTATTAAGCTTTGAATCGGGGTAATTTTCCTTTTTGCTATATTGAAAGGTTATACCTAAACCAAGTCCATTTTTTAGATCCATATCTAGTCCGGGCGCAAAATTAAGCGAATATTCTTCCTCAGAGAATTCTTTATTGCCAACACTTTTAACGGATAAAAATTCTTTGCTAATCGAGGTCGAAATACTTGCGCGCCGCATGTAGTTTCCCAAAAATGGTAGATATTTTTGAACATTCGGTACGTTAATATCTATATCAGGAAAAGGAAAGGTACGTCGAATTGTTTCTAATGGAGTCTGCGTATTCTCAATCTGAAGTTCATCGGGTGCATTGATAGAAAGCCTCCAATCAGTTTTTAGACTGAATTTGGTAGAAGAAAATCCGGAAGATAATGAATAAATTTCGTTGTAATATCCTCCATCAGTTTTTTCCATACGATCAAAAAGTGACAAATCTGGCAAAACTTCTATTCCATATCTAAATTTATAATTCGGTTTGGAATTTAAATAAGCAAAGGAACCATCCTTAGTAAAATGAGCTGAAAACTTGATAGGAGATATATTTTTAGAGAATCTTGAAATTAAAGGAAGCTTCCCGAAAATCGAATTCCATTGCAAATCGTCAGTTATCCTGATGGTTCTTTGCTGGCTGCACTTACGAACATCAAAAGAATCTCCGAGGCTTCTGGCGTATTCGATCTCGTGATTTTGGCTAAAAACGGTTCTATAAGTTATGCTCAGATTATTAAATCCAAATTGGTTGGACCGATGCGTGGCACTGATTTCTTCTTTCAGGGAAGCATCCTGTCCCAGATCCCTTAGAGAAGAATTTTCGGAAAATGATTCTCTTTCCCGGAGGTCGTTCCTGGCGCTGATTGAATAATCCATATCTATCCATCTTACTGGTTCATAGGTTAAACCTGCATATCTGGTAATTTCTCTTTTTATCGGCAGGGTTAACTCTTCATACAGAGAATCTTTATAATTGTACCTTTTACTTTCGCTGTATTCATAAGAGGTTCTGAGTTCGATATCCTTAGGGAGTAAAGAAGATGTTTCTTTGGAAAAAACGGGAAGAGGAAGCTTGGGTAGGGGTAAGTTGTAACTTACCGAACCTGTTGTGCTGTGAGTTGTATCGGCGCCTTTTAAGGGATTTAACCCTTTATTTTCTCTATAAGAACCGCTCAACTTTAAATTATCGATTGTATGTTCTAAAAACCAATTATCTGAGGCGGAATATCTCGAAATACTGGCAGTAAGATTTCTCGAATATTCATCCTGTGTAAGCGAATCTGCTTGTTCTGGCAGCAGAGTAACATCGGAATTTACTTGATATATAGGAGTTTTATGACTTTCTTGTATACTAAAAGAAACCGGAAAGTTAATTACCCTGTTTAAAAACTTACCGGCATCCGCCGATATCCTGAAACCCTGAGATGCGACTTCTCTGTCTCCCAGTTCTCTTAAAGCGTCTAAACGACTCTTATAATTGGCGGATTTTCGGTTAATGTTGTAGGAAAGACCCGTTATAAGATCTCCCACATTGGTGGATACTGTTATATCAAGATCTCTACCCATTCTACTGTCTGCCCCTGTAAGAATTATATCGTCTATTAAAACTTCGCCTTTGAGTGTTTCCGTGGTTTGATTTATAACACCAAGCTGTAAAAACGCAACGTTTTGAAGAGACGGATTTCCTTTAAGAGAATACTCTCCCAGTGCCGTGTCGCCATTAATTTTTAAGTCGGTAAATTTCTCAAAAACGACTTCAAGCGTATCCCAATTGTCTTGATGGGCAAAAGTTTTAAACTGGTAATAATTTGCAGAATCTGTAAGAAGCCGAAAAAAAACTTCGGCGGAATCGCTCGTATCTCCTATATATTTTGTATAGAAGTTCAAGGCTTCGTATAAACGAAAATCGTACCCTCTTCCCGCATTCTGGGGGGGTAATTCAAGATAATTTTCTACGACACAATAATTATCCGCGAGCAAGGAATCAATTTCCAATGAAAGAGACTGTTCTGATTGCTCGGTATAGCTTCCGGGCTCTCTTATTCTCTCTACCGGAGGAGTATAATCTTCATCTTCAAGAGTATTTTGGTAACCGGCTTTAAAATAACCGCCGGATGGATTTAAAGAGCCGTTTGAAACAAGACGTACCCCCTTATCTTGCCACTTGTTACCCACTATATGTATCTTTTGTATGGAAATTCGTGTATCTCTATCCATCCCTCGAAACCAAATTCTTGTATACAGAATACTCTCAAAAGAAGGATCGCCTATTTTCTCGAAGGATAACGAATCTTTAAGAGGCAAAATAAAAACTTTCCATCCGTTCAATCCCTCTTTTGCTAAATATTCACTGGAAGAAAGGTCTATTCTATACCTGAAGAAGCTATTTTCTGTCTCGAAGGCGTAATCTCCGTTCAAGTCTTCCGAATTCGGAAGTCCGCCGTTGTCTTCTTTGTTATGCATCTTTAATGAATCGACAAAAGACTCAGGAAGACTAACATAATCATCTACACCGTCGTCCAGAGAATCCGCAATATATACCCAATTATCGTCTTCCATAATAATTCCGTCGAGACCCGTGTCCTCTCCCTTCTGTAATTTACCATCGAGATTTTTATCCTCCGAATCCCATTTCCCGTTAGGAGGAATAATTGAATCAGCTCCGGTAGAACTCCTGCCCCATCTTATTAAATCCTCAGACATCTTATCTCCCATTTCAAATATCATTTCCCCTTCTTCTGCCTGAATCCAGATTTCGAGAAAGTTTTTCTGAGAGAAATTTTGTTCCGGACTATAGGTTCGCATAATTCCACCCCAGTTATCTCTATTGCCCGGTCGAAAATAGAGTACCATTAAGCTAGTTCTGTTTTCACTATAGGAAGCAGAGGAGTATTCGGAGAATATTCTGCTTCTGGGGTAATAACTATCAGTAAACCAATCCAATTTGGCAAGGTCATTAATATTAACAGAACTATCCGGCTGACTGCAGTAATACCAGGATTGCGCATCGTATATTTTCACTTCGACTGGTTCGCCGACTGATTCCATATCATCCAGATAGCTCTTACCGTTTGTTACGGGGTTTGGCAGGGAAAACCCATAGGAACCATCTATCGCGAAGCGTGATTTACTGTCTTCGTCGACAAAAGGTAATTTACCGAAAACTTGACTTAATAGTTCCGGCTCTTTGTTCAGAGAAAAATCAACCTTACCCAACGTAATGTTTGAAGGTTCCTTTCCCACGGCAGGGTGAAAAAAACCTTTATTTGAACGGGAAAGGAAACCAAGATCAAAATCAAGCTTGCTATCTTCTATCGGAGTTGCCTTAATGTTGAATCGGGCTTTGTATTTCGAGTCAAAAGAAAAAAAAGGCTTAGACTTGAAAGTATAAGTTATTTTTGCATCGGGAGGTAACTGTTTTAAAAGCTCTATTTCTCCCGTCATGTAATCTATTTTGTAATCTTCGTCTCGTTTAAGTAGGTCCCCATCCACCCTCAATTCTTCTGAGTTAGCGATAATTTCTCCGCTGCTCTTCAGCCTGAAATTTCCTGACGTAGATGATGTTGTTGTAATTACAATACCAAAGTTCTCACCATAAGGTCCACTCGAAGAACTAGGCAACTCCCTGTATATTTCCGGAACCGTATCTGCGCCCAATCCCGGATTTAAGAAAGGAAACCGGTCGGGGAAAACAAGACAACCTTCCTCCCGGAGTACTTGTGATGATATTACATCGCCTTCTTTTGTTGTAATTCCAAGAAGATGAGCATACTCAACTCCCTCACTATTAGTTATAACGTTATTTCCGCTGGAAACGATTTTATGGATTTCAATTTCAACTCTCGAGGGGTCCCTGGTCCCAAGGGAATATATATTCCGCATCTGGTAGTCCCAGGAAGGGTCTTTGGGGGTGGGATTAATTGATTTCAATTGATAAAAAGTGGGCGTATCTCCGGTCAGATCTCCAAGAGTATCTATTTTACCTGTAGAGTCAGCATAAATCAAATAAACGGCCAATCTTTTCTGACTTAATTTATATGGATTTAAGATGTGAAAATAAGGCAAAGCAGGTTTTCCCGGCATTAAAAATTCCCTTAGCTCATAGTCTACACCTTCTACAAGCCCTATTAAATAAGTTTCACCAATAGTCTCACCATTAAACTTTAATAGATTTGAAGGTTTCACCGTACCATTGTAACTCACGAAGAGACCGTACTCTATTAAAGAATCTGAAGTGTGCGGCAAACCGGTATAAAAGTATTCGTCTCGTAAATAATCTTTCTCATTAATAGTCCTTACGCTGCTGCTGATATTCACGGCATCACTGCCAGACACTTCGTCACTTTCTAACTTACCCGCGCTTAAAACAAATGACGTAGAACCTACTTTTCCCCTTGTTGCTATTCCGAATAGCTTTTCGCTACCGGATTCTTCAACATGACCCAGATTTAATTCCTGTATTATGTCGTCTTCAATTTCCATACCCGTACCAACTCCACCACCGTACCAAATTTTCATCTTGTTATCCTGCTCGGACAACTCTGAATCATGGTCTATGTCAATATGTAATTTTTCTCCTACAGTTCCGTTTATATCTGCCTTAAGCCTCTCTTTGAGTATAATTTGAGGAAAGAAAGAATGAGACCCTTGCCGACCAGAAGTCTGTCTGTTTTGTTTCACCTCCATATTTATTTCCTCAAACCCCCCTACTGATATATGACCTCCTTCTCCCAATATATAAGATAGCCCCCTGGGCATCTTTAAATCAAGATCTATATCGGGTACAAGTCCATCCCTAGCACTTACTCCCGTTTTATCTGCTCTTCTTAGCATCTTTCCCGCCAGAAGTGTCCTGAAATTATTATTAAAAGACTCGTCGCTCCAATCTCCAAGACTTTTAGCCGGTTCCAAATACAAAAAATATCCGTTATAGAAATAACTGACTACAAGAAAATCATCTGATAACGAAGACGATTGCGAGACCTCTTCCTGATAATAAATATTAGAAGGAAAATTAGAAAGATTAAGATAAGATATTAATATCAGAAGTCCCAACATCTTCCATTTTAATAGCTATTCCTATAGCTTCCTTCATGCTGCTTGGATTCGCAACACCTTTACCGGCTATATCGAAAGCCGTACCATGGTCCGGAGAAGTCCGGGGAATGGGTAAACCTAATGTTACATTTACCCCCTTTCCGTAGCTTTTCATCTTGAAAGGTATCATTCCCTGGTCATGGTACAACGCGATTGTACAATCTTTACTCTGAAAGTTCCAATATGAGTCAGCGGGAAAAGGGCCTTCTATATCAAAATCTTTGTCTTTGAGTTCTCTTATCGCAGGTTTTATTATTTCTTCTTCTTCTACCCCAAAGAGGCCCTCGTCTCCGGCATGAGGATTAAGCCCAAGAATTCCAAAAGAAGGCTCCCGCAAATTCCAATAATATTTTAGATATTTCCTCGCCAGGGTTACTTTTTCAATAATAAGTTCTTTTGAGAGTACCGACGGCAGAGATGATAAGGGTAGATGAGTAGTTAAGAAAACTATCTTCATTTCAGGTGAAACCATCATCATTGCGAAATTCCTGCAGGAAAATTTCTCTGCGAATATTTCGGTATGCCCCGGATAGTCAAAACCGGCAAGATGAAGAGCTTTTTTATTTATTGGAGCCGTAACTATCCCTTTGCACAACCCCTTTTTTGCGGCTTTTATCGCTTCCACGATGGATTTAAAAGCGATTCTGCCATTCTTTTCGCTAATCTTCCCTATATCAAAATCGCCCTTAATATCTTTTATTTTAACTGCTGCAGGGATTTTAAGGTCCAATTTTTGCGAGTAATATTTAACTGCTTTTTTATTGCCAAAAACGATAAAATTCTTTCTATAAGTGGAGAGCGCTTTCAGCGTAACCTCGATTCCAACCCCTCCAGGATCTCCTAGAGTAATTCCAATCATTTAGATTATCTAAATCTTTTCTCTATCCTATCTTATAAAGATCGTACAATGTATTCGGTTCATATTTTTCTGATAAATATATGTTTTTTTTCTGCTTCAAGCCATTCACTGAGTAATTTCATCATTTTTTGTTGCATCATTACACCGCTTAACCTGTCTTTTATTTCGGAAAGCTCCGGTATCTTACTTTCCTCCCTGTCTTTGACCTTAAACATATGGAAATGCATTCCTTCTAAAATCGGATTACTAATCTGACCTAAATCCATTGTATCAATCAGAGAGATGATTGCCGGAGGTAACGCGCGGACCGGCAACGGACCTACTGTTTCTATCTCGTAAGGCAATAATGAATCTTCTATACTCCATTGTTTTTTCACCTCTAAAGCTCTTCTTTCAGCTTTTTTAACCTCTTCTTCCTTGAAATCAAACTCAAGTAATATTTGTGAAATTACAAGTTTTATACCCTGCCGCTCATCCAACTTTATAATATGATAACCGGTAGGGGACTCAAAAATCCCGGCTTCTCCTTCTTTAAGTTCAAGTACTCCTGCTAGATGAGGAGGCAAATCGCTGGGGAGAAGTTCTCCCAGTCTTCCTCCGTAAGGTATAGTTGAGACATCATCCGAATATCTTCTTACAAGCGTAGCAAAATCCTCTCCGTTTTTATACTCAGCCAGTATTTTTTTCGCTCTTTCTAATAAACGGTTATCTTCCTCTGGAAGCACAGAAACTTGAATCTTTTCAAGAGTCACGGTTTCAGGCATAATGAGTGAATCTCTACGTGTTTGATAAAATTTATTAATTTCAGCAGGTGAAATCTTCAATCTCTCCCTGAATTTAACGCTTATAAGTTTATTAGTATAAAGCTGAACTTTGATTTGTTCATTGTAAATTTCGTTCAGATATTCGTCCTCAAGCAGCGAAGCAAGCCCAGGTGTGTTCAGAATTAATTCATCTCTCATTTGAGAAATTTCTTCCTCACTTACTTCCATGGTATCTTGTTCTGCTATATACAGAATTACCTTATCATTAATAAGCTTATCGAGCAAGTCATAAGAACTCACTCCGGGATAAAGTGCCGAGATATAACTTATTTCTCCCCTGGTTATTGGTTCCCTGTCAACCACACAAACAAGCTCGTCAAACGCCAGGAATAAACAAAGTAAAAGCATTATCTTTCAAAAGAAGCAGGTAAATCGGGAGAAACCGAGGGAATCCCCATTTCCTGTTCCAAAACCTCCGGAAATATTTCGTTAGAATATACTTCTTTTAATGAATCAACAACCTCTTTTGATCTTTTCTGGAATCTTTGAGTCCTTATTCCCATTATTATTGATTGAGACACATTTTCATAACTTACTGGTGATTTTTTTCTCGAATGCAATTTTATTATATCAAAGCCAAATTCCGTTTCAACGACATCCGAGATCTCACCTGATTTTTTAAGTTTAAAAACAGCTACTTCGAAAAGAGGATATGCGGCGAGTTCGCCTCTTCTAAACGACCCAAGATAGCCCTTATTGTCCGCTGTTTCATTATCGGTCGAATATTCTTTTGCGAGTTTTGCAAAACTCACACCTTTTTTTAATTCAGAAAGAATTTCCTCTGCCTGCTGTCTCGAATCTGAGGATATATGAGAAACTTCCACTATTGAGTTATAATCATCTTTATACTTTTCAAAATGACTTCTGGCTTCCAAGTCGGAGACAAACTGAACTTTAGAGAGAACTTCCTGCATATAAGCGCTGGTCAGCAACTGTCTCTTAAACTGTTCGATTTTTTCCTGTACTTCAGGCTTTTTCAGAAAGTTGTTCTTCAATGCATCTTTATAAACTAGTTCATTAGCCACCCAACTTTCCAGTAATAATTTCCTGTTCTCGGCGGTTGTTTGTATCAAAATTTGTGCAGGAACCTGCTTTAAGAAATCCTCAATTGTTAAAGACTTGTTATCTACCTTAGCTATTATATTACCGCTGGTTTCTTTCTCTTTTTTACATCCACTCACCAATAATATACCCACGATCATTAACAGTAAACCTAAGTTTTTCCCTTTAAACATTAAATTTCCCTCCTTAATAATGCACATATGGCATTTGTTTTTAATCTAATACCTTCAATCCAAATCTTTCTTTGTTTTGTTCAAAAATTTTATCCCCAATCTCCTTTGCTTTAGCTTCTCTATAGTCTATCCTTACGGAGGATTTCACGTCTGAATAACCCGGGAGGTAGCTTTTTTTAATATCCGTTACTTTTATAACAGCCCAAGCTCTTTTAGTCTTAAAAACGTTCGAAATTTCTCCCTTTCGGAGAAGAAACGCCTCTCG
>CAYRCN010000037.1:0-12470 GCA_964422805.1 uncultured bacterium
AAAAAGCCTTAAAAGCCAAAATTCCTGAAGTAAAAAAGGTCATAACTTAACCCGCAATTTGAACTGCGAAGTTTAAAATTGCAAGGGCTATCAATTTAATGCGAGAGAAAGGAAAGGGCGAATCCAATAAATATATAAAACCTGAAGAAATAGAAACCTCAGGTGAGAAAGAGTTAGAAGTAAAACAAAAAAACAAAAACGAAAATACAGAAGAAGAATCAGCTTTCAAAATCAATTTTTTAGAAACAATATTAAATTATATCCCTCATCGGGTTTACCTCAAGGATAAAGAAGGCCGGTTTGTTGCGGTTAGCAAATCAGAGGAGAAAGCACTGGCTAGAGATAAAGAAGAAATTCTCGGCAAAACAGAATTCGATATTTTGCCTGAAGAGATGGCAAAAAGACACCTTGAGGAGGAAGAAAGTATACTTAGAGACATAAAACCTCTGATAGATAAAGAGGAAAAAATTATGACATCCGAGGGGAAAGAAATATGGGTATCGAAAACTAAAGTGCCAATATATGATGAAAACGGAAATTATGTGGGCATTTTCGGTATCTCAAGGGATTTTACAGAACGCAAGATAGAAAAAGAAAAAGCAGAGCGTTTAAATAAAGTCCTTAGATCTATAAGAAATATAAATAAACTTATTTCTAAAGAGAAAGACATTGCCAAATTAATACAAAAAAGTTGTGAAACTTTTGTGGAAACACGAGGATACGGGTGCGCGTGGATTGTGCTTTTTAACCGCCAAGGCACCGTCAATTATTATGCGGAAGCAGGCTTAGGTGAAAACATAGATTCAATTCTAGAAAAACTGAACGAGAAAGACAAAACCAATCCTTTTAAGAAAATATTAAAGTCTCCGGAGGTCCATATTGTAGATTGCAATAGGACCTTTTGTGGTAAAACAAATGGCTCTGAATCCCCGAAATGTTTGAGGGAGTTTATGGTGACCCGGCTACAACACTCGAATTCACTATATGGAATAATCGGGGTTTCATCGCCTGCTGATTTCACCCATGATGAAGAAGAGAGATCTTTATTCCAGGAAGTTGTAGGGGATATTTCTTTTGCTCTGCATAGCATTGAAGAGGAAAAGGAGAGAAGAGAATTCGGAAAAGCCCTCAAATATAAAGCAAGATTCGAGAACATGGTATTGGATATTTCCACCAACTTCATAAATCTTACGTCGGATAAAATTCAAGAGGGTATAGAAAAAGCTTTAGGTGAAATAGGAACCTTCGCGGGAGTTGATCGAAGTTATCTATTACAGTTTTCTGACGATGGAGAAGAAGTCGAAAATAAGTATGTGTGGTATGCTAGAGGGGTTAATCAAAAAGTCAAAATACCTGAAAAAGATATATTAGCCCATCTTCGCTGGGTAAAAAAAAGAATAAGTGATTTTAAAGGTATCTATATACCCAGCCTTAGTGAATTGCCTCCTGAAGCGGAAAACGAAAAAGAATTAATGAAATCGACAGGAGTAAAGTCTCTGCTTATTACCCCTCTTGTCTCTCGGGGTGCGCTTATTGGTTGTATCGGTTTCGATTCCACTCGTGAAGAAAAAAACTGGTCTGATGAAATTGTATATATTTTGAAAATAACAGGGCAGATTTTTGCTAATGCTTTAGAGAGAAAGGACTCCGACGAGAAATTAAATGAAAGTTTCCTGAGAATGAGAAAAGCTCTCGAGGGTACTGTACAGGCTTTGTCTTCGATTATAGAAAGGAAGGACCCTTATACAGCCGGACACCAGAATAGGGTAGCCCAACTTTCTGTAAGTATAGGCAGAAGACTTGGTTTGTCTGAAGAAAGGTTAGAGAACTTAAGATTTGCCGGTTTACTTCATGATATCGGAAAGATACACATACCTGCCGAGATATTGAACAAGCCTTACAGTTTAAATAAGATCGAAATGGGACTAATAAAAACTCATCCCCGAATCGGTTACGAAATACTTAAATCAATCGATTTCCCTGGCCCCGTGCCGGAAATTGTACTGCAGCATCATGAAAGGATTGATGGATCCGGGTATCCTAATTCCTTGTCAGGTAGAGACATTCTCGTTGAAGCTCAAATTTTAGGGGTTGCAGATCTGATTGAATCCATGAGTTCAAGGAGACCTTATCGGGAAGCCCTGAGCCTTGAGTTGGCTTTGGAAGAGGTGAAGGGTTTTAGCGGTACTCTTTACGATTCTACTGTAGTTGAAGCCTGTCTTGGGATTTTTGAAGACAGGAGTTTCTCCTTTTAATGCATGCGATAAAGATTCGCTTTTATTGTGATGCCATCAATAAAAATTTCTTTTTTGCAAGAAAATATCTAATCTAGATTCGATTTTATTTAGAACTGAAATATTAAAAAGTAAAAAGCAAAATGACAGATTGGGATTTAGGATTTTGGATTTAGGGTTTAGTAAAAAAACAAAAAAAACTTTGTGATCTTTGTGAACTTTGTGGTTCAATTTTTTTGGGGGTTGGGATGGAATTCTAACTTCAAGCTTCTGAGTTCTTTTTTAAAGAACATTGACAGAGATTTGAAAAAATATATTTTAAAATTGAAGTAATATGAAGAATCAATATTTTTCTAAAGAAAACTTAAAGCCTAAAGCAAAAGAAATGCTTGAGAAGGTAAAAAAATACAGGAGATATCACGATATTGAGTTCTTACCGGGGAAGTCAGCATTACTGGTAATTGATATGCAAAAATATTTTATCGAGAACACTTCACATGCTTATATACCAAGTGCCGAGGTAATTTTACCCGGAGTAAAAAAACTCATATCGATTTATTCGGGAAAAAATCTTCCTGTAATTTTTACGCTCCATTCAAACAATGAAGAAAACGCAGGGATGATGAGGCAATGGTGGCCGAAATTACTTGGCGAGGGCACAGTGGAAAGTCACCTCCCCGAAGAATTAGAATCCTGCCGTGGAATACGAATCGAAAAGCACCAGTACGATGCCTTTTACGAAACCAATTTAGAAGAAATACTTCATGAAAAAAACATTAATCAGCTTGTTATCTGCGGAGTTATGGCCAATATTTGCTGCGAAACAACTGCGAGAAGCGCTTTCGTTAGAGGTTTTGAAGTTTTCTTCTGCGTAGACGGAACTGCTACTTACAGCGAAGAGCATCATATGGCCACACTTACTAATCTATCTTACGGTTTCGCAATTCCTGTTTTATTGGATGAACTTTTTTCTATCTTGTCGCGAAAATAATGAAAACTGCTATCAATTTCTATTTTTTTGTGGTGTTTTCTAAAAAATTAGAATTCAATGGGGGGGTTGGGTCTCTGTGTCCTCTGTGGTTAAAAAAGGAGGGGGAGGGTGATGAAAATTAAAGAGGCAATTATAATCGGCGGAGGTCCCGCAGGTATTTCCTGTGCGATTCAGCTTACCCGGTATGATATTGAACCTTTAGTATTAGAGAAGAAGGAGCTTGGCGGGTTACTATTGAATGCTAATCATGTTGAGAATTATCCCGGTTTTCCTGAAGGGATAAAAGGCAAAGAATTAACAGAACTTCTGAAAGAACAGCTTAAAAGGCATAAAATTAATGTGTCGTTTGAAGAAGTTGTGGAATTGGTTTCTAATAAAGATTTTTTTGAAGTGAAGACAAATAAATCTTTATACTTTTCTAAATTCGTAGTTATTGCCTCCGGAACAAAACCAAAGGAATTTAAGGGATGCCCGATACCAGATGAATTGACTCCTAAGATTTTCTATGAAGTATACCCTCTTATTAATTTAAAGAATAAAAAGATAGCTGTTGTTGGCGCAGGTGACGCGGCTTTTGACTATGCGCTCAATTTGATTAGAGACAATGAAGTTATTGTCTTGAACAGAAACGAAACATCAAATTGTCTCCCGGTTTTGTTAAAGAGAGTTCAAGAATCGACGGAAATCGATTATATAAAAAACATAAAGATACAGGGCATTTTGCCTTCATCAGGCGATTGGGTTAAGCTCGAATGCCTTACGCCTGAAGGGAGCACAGATATCGACGCGGATTTCCTGTTATTTGCAATCGGAAGAATACCCTGCCTTGGTTTTTTGTCTCCCGAGTTGAGGAACGAAGTTAATGATAAAAAGGAAAACTCTCGAATGTATCTTGCGGGCGATGTAAAAAACGGTATTTTCAGACAAACGGCTATAGCAGTTGGAGATGGAATTATGTCGGCGATGAAAATATATAATAAAATTAAAGGACAGGGAAATGAAGGTAATAGCCTCATCAGGTAGGGATGATATAGCTGTTGTGTATATCGGCAAAATGAGAGATGACCGTTTTGTGGAGTTTGTAGAATCGGTTCAGCCACCCGTTCCGCGTGAGAAGAAGTGGGTTTTGATTATTTCATCTCTTTTTGGATGCCCTGTTGGTTGTTCTTTTTGCGATGCAGGTATCACATATAAAGGTAAACTTTCAAAAGAAGAAATCTTTGCCCAAATGGATTTTCCTATAAGAAAAAGATTCCCGAACGGCGATATACCTGTAGAAAAATTCAAGGTTCAGTTTGCAAGAGTAGGAGAGCCCGCGTTAAATTCTGCTGTAATCGAAGCATTATCCGAACTTCCGTATCGCTACAATGCTCCGGGGCTCTTGCCTTGCGTTTCGACAATCGCGCCCAGTGGGTCTGATGTTTTTTTTGACAAGCTGTTAGATGTCAGGAAAAATGTTTACAGGGATAAGAACTTTCAACTCCAGTTTTCAATACACACTACCGATGAGAAATTAAGGGATAAATTAATACCCGTTAAAAAATGGGATTTAAAAAAGGTTTCCGAGTACGGAGAAGTTTTTTTTGAAGAAGGTTATAGAAAAATAACTTTGAATTTTGCTTTAGCTAACGGAACACAAATTGAACCCTCAATACTTTCAAAATATTTTGATCCGGATAGATTCCTTATTAAAATTACTCCAATTAATCCAACATATAAGGCTCAAAAAAATAAAATTTGTTCCTTTATTGAGCCAGACAATGGTAAAAAATTGCGGAGTTTAATAAGAAATCTTCAGAGTGCAGGTTACGAGGTAATAACAAGTATAGGAATACCTGAAGAAAACAATATTGGAAGTAATTGCGGGCAGTACCTTCAAGCTCATTTTGCGGAAGAAGATGATTTGAAGGATGGCTACACTTACACGGTGAAAAATTTCGAGTAAAAAAAGATTCTAACCACAGAGAACACAAAGACCACAGAGATTTTAGTTTTGTTTTGCCCCCTAACATCCCAACTTCCTAACATCCTAACAATTTTATTAACAACAAATAGCACGAATAACACAAATATTTTTTTTGCTTTCAACTCGAAACTCTAAACACGAAACCCTAAACTCCAACTCCCCCAGAGGTAGCAAAGTTTTTTCTTTCTTAGCTAACACCTAAAGGCGAGGGCCAAGAGCTGAATTTACAGGAAAGAAAATTTTTCTGTAAATTCATTGCTTGACAAATAGATTTGAATTCGTTAAAGTATGTTTAATGATTTCTATGAAAGGGGGTGTTTTATGAAAGTTAGGAATTGTTTATTTGTTTGTCTTGTATTTGTTGTTTTTGTCTGTCCTCTTACAGCATTTTCTTCTGAACTCCCGAGAATAGGTGTTCGCGGAGGTATTGGCACTGATATTGATTTAGGCCTTGCATTTGGCGGTGGAGTTAATTATATGCTTGATATGCCGGAGAATCCTTTAGAATTAGGTGTTCTTGCCTTCTTTAGTCATTCCTCTGAGACAGATGATAATGGGTATCACGAGTATACTGAGGTAACCGATGTTTTCGTATTTGCTATGATGGCTAATTATCTTTTAGGTTATAAACGTGGTGTTCCGGGGATGTTTTTACTTGGAGGGTTTGGTCTTGGTATGGCGAGTGTGGGTTGGGAGGAATCGAGTCCGACAGATGAGAGTTTGGGTCCCCTTCTTCCGGATGGAGGCAGCATGCATGACGGAGGTGGAACTGGCGCAGGTAGTGTATTTAATCTTGGAGGAGGAATGGCTTTCTCTAACGGTGCGGATATTCGTTTAGAAATACCTGTAATATTGATTTTCGGGGATTATGATCAGCCATCGAGTGTGGTGCCAACGTTTACAATCACAGCAGGTATGCGCTTTTAGAGTGTAAAAAAACGGGAGTCCTCTCTATTTGATTTGAAAAGTCTTACTCGTTGATTAACAATAAGGCGTCTTCTTTGGATATCTGAAATCCTACTTTCTTAATATATTGAACATCCACTTCCAGGTCGCTTTTGTATTTTACTTCTATTCCGAAGGTAATACCAGGCCAGGAAGTATCTTCTGTCAATTGAATGAGTTTTAAAGCTTTGTTCCTCGATGCGAACTGTATTTCAAAGCCGGAAACGGCAAAGACACTTTCTCCCTGTTCAATGGTAATGGGTTGGAGTTCGTTATACTTTACTTTTTCTTTCTCGAATTCGGGAATATGTGGCCTGTCAGGGAAGGTTATATTTTTTGCGGCTATATTACCTTTATTTTTTATCTGGAGATTATATTCAAAGGAAACAGTCCGTCCGTTTCTCGAGCATTTAAGATAAGTATTGGTGTCTTCGAATTTAACGGGTCTAATAACTAATTCCGGTTTATTTATTATTTTTTTTGATGTTTTGTTATCTATAGCGACGTTGATAGAAACACCAAGAGCAACAATTGCTATACAGATTGAGATTAATTGTAGAATGTTTTCTTTTGAAAATCTTTTCATTTGAATCCCTATTATTTTATATATGAAAAAATATGAAAATGTCAAGATTATCTTTACTCTTTCAATATAAAGACCCTTGACATTGACCTTAGAATAAAATATAATTATAATTATAATATATTATGTCTAAATGCAGTGAATGCGGAAAAACTATAAAGGGAAAGGATTCCGTTTATAAAGATGAAGAGACGGGTGAAGTTTTCTGCGGTGTTTGTTACATAAAGCATTTAGAAGAAGATATCGGAAGTCCTGAAGAAGATGTTTTAGATATCGAGCCTGTTAAAACACAAAGCCGTAAGTTCATGATAATACTTATATTAGGAATAATACTGATCATAGCCGAAATATTAATGTTGTCAGAGACAAGCGGGGGAAGGGGTCCTGCCCGTATTCCCGAAAAAAAAGAAGGTGCCGAGGAAGCCGGGTCCATAGCTACAAGAATACTTTTTGTACGGGAGTTGTTGATGAATTATAAAGCGAAACACGGAGAATACCCTGTTGCCCTATCGCTTTTGACTCCGGAATTTATTGAACCCGAAATTAACGATGCAAATATCGTTTACGAATTGGAAGGAAATTTCGGTTTTGTTCTCTACAGTAAAGATTCTGAAGGTGAGGTTCTGGAACCGATTCTTTCTTCTAAAGGAAAAATAAAACTTTCTGAACTAAAAACAATATATCCGTAAAGATGAAAAAAAGAAATAGAGCATTTACGATAATAGAGTTAATGGCTGTAATTATAATATTGGGAGTTCTTTCCAGTCTGGCGATACCGGGTTATCGTAAAATCATGGCACGAACCCAGCAGGAAAAAATGAGGAACACTTTAAGACTGATTGCTAAATACGAAGAGCTTTTTTTCCTGGAAAACGAGTATTATGCACCGGGTAAGCCCGGTGTGGAAAGTTATACCTTTGAATATCTCCATGATGGCAGAATGGAACCTGAGCAAATTAATTTATCTAATTTACCTTTTGTTTTTCCGGATAACAGAACTTATGATTACGAGATTTATTGGGTAAAGAGCGCAGAAGAACACTACTTTTACGCATATGGTATTGCTTCAGTCGGAAGAGGTAACGATATAGACGGGGATATAAAAATGGACCACTGGCAGGTAAGTTCCTATAATCTTGAACCTGCTGCATTGTCGAATGACCTCGGTAGCGAAGGAGCGGTAGAAGAGGAAGAAGAAGAAAAAGAGAAGGAAAAGAAGGAAAAAGAGAAGGAAAAGAAAGAAAAAGAAAAGAAAGAAAAAGAGAAAAAGCCAAAAAAGTTACGTTAATCATATTAAACAAAGTAAAAATCAAATATCATAATATAAAATTTCCCTTCTGCTTTTTATTCTTTTTTGTTACAGACTTTTTTGACAAATAAATTCTAAAAAATTTACCCTTGACATCTTTTTAAAATTCTGTAGAATGCTTTTTAAAATGGTGGGCAGATTACGTTGAATTCTTAATCATAATTTCAGTATCGAGTAAATTTATTTGTAGTTCAAAAAGTCGGAGGAGGAGGTAAAAGTGTCGTCAAAAAATTGTGTTTACAATACAAGAATACTATCCGGAGATAAATGGAGTGAACAATGGGCATAGATTTTCATGCGGAATTTAGAAATATTCCGGGTCTTGAAAAACTAGTTGGAGAAGAAGTTACGGTAGAAATAGGTAGCACATTTGAAAGAACTTATTATGAAGGCGGAGAGTCAATTAAAGGTAAACCCACTATAATAGGCACTTACAAAAGCAAATTGGTAGATCTGGGTAAACATGGTATATTTCTCGAAAACAAGGAAAAGGATAAAAATATAAATAAAAACGATACTATGATTTTACATGTGGATGAGGGTTATGTCAGGATACCTGCGCCCAAAGTCAAGACTTATTTGCCGTTCCTTGATGCCGAATGCGTATTCAACGAGACAAAACAGGATATTACTTATAAAGGAATATTGTCAATCAAGCATAAAAACAATTTAATATACAAGAGAGACTCTTTCTGTTAATAGGATAATGCGCACAAAAATGTAATAGGGATCAAGTGAAGTATCCCACCCAATCCCTATCATTAAATTAACCGATTCGTTGCTATTATTTCATCTGATTCAGGTCTTCTTCTAATGCCTGAAGGTCTTCTTCGTGTTCGACTTCGTCTGCTAGTATTGACTCTACTATATTGGCGGTAATAAAATCTTTATCTCCGATGAAGGCTCTGAGTTTGCTGTAAACTTCTATTGCGCACTGCTCCCCTTTTATATTCTGGCTTACTATCTTTTTCACTTTAGGATCGGCGGGAACATCATAACCGCAATTGGTCATTTTATACCAGTCTTCAGGTTTTAATATTGGGGTACCGCCAAGCTGGAGAATTCTCTCTACCAGCATCTCGGCATGTCTCAGTTCATCTCCGGCGTGTTCGACGAGTTCTGCCACTACGGCTCCTCTCATTGGTCCGACGATTACCTTCGAACCTATCCAGTATTGATAATAAGCAAGCCACTCGTCAGCGAGTGCTTTGTTAAGAAGCTCAATGAGCTTCTTTATATCGACACCTACAATTTCTTTTCCTTTTGTGCCCATCTTTCCTCCTTTTTAAGGATTTCTTTTCCGTTTAGTAAGATGATTAAATTAAATAATTTGTCAACCCCACAACTATAATTAGCCACAGATTAACACAGATACACACGGATAAAAAAACAAAAAATATATTTTATTGTTTAAAACTTATCAACACATCCACCCATCCACCCATTAACTCACTAACTAAAGAAGTTATTGACATATTTATAATGAAGTATATAATTGTACAGAAATTGTTGAAAGAAAGGAGAAAATTAAAAGATTAACTATGGATAATAAATTAAATTTGACGAGCCCGACGATTTTTATCGGGAAACAGGGGAGCGGAGTTATCAGCTTTGGTTCCGGACAACCGGATCTCCCCCCTCCGCGAGAGGCTATAAAAGGCATCGATATCCGACATGACTTAAGGTACGGACTCATTCAGGGTTGTACTGAGTTGAGGGAATCATTGGCGGGCGAATATCCTGCTTCCTCTTCCGAGAATTTTGTAATTACAAACGGTGCTTCAGAAGCTCTAGATTTAATTTTCAGAGCTATGGATAACGGCAAGGTTCTATTACCGCGTCCTTATTATTACTCTTACCCCCCGATTCTAAAATACGCAGGAATGGAACCGGTTTATACCGATTTAAAACAGGGAAGAATCGACATCGAGGATTTTAGGAAAAAAATAAAAGGATGCAAGGCAATCTTGATAAATTCACCTTCAAACCCAACCGGCAGAATCGAAGCTATCGATACCTTAAAAGAAATAGAAAAAGTTACGGAAAAACTGGGCATATATGTCGTTTCTGATGAAGTTTACAAGGATATTATTTACGAGAGAGAAAACTATATAATCAAAGGAAAACACGTAATTACGGTAAACTCTTTTTCGAAAACTTATGCAATGTGCGGCGTTCGCGTTGGGTATTTATGGAGTCCCGACCAGAAATTTGTAAACAAAATAATAGAAATGAAAACTCATACTTCCATGAACACTAATCTTGTCGGACAGGACATGGCTTTGAGAGCAATGAAAAGTCCGAAAGCTTATGTGGCTAAACAGCTGGAGATATGGAGAAAGCGAAGAGATATTATATACGAAGGATTAAAGGATATCGGGCTTGATTTATGGAAACCGGAAGGCGCTTTTTATGTACTGCCAAAAGTGCCTCAACCCGAAAAGTTTACAACCAAACTTTACACCGACTATAAGGTAATTGTGTATCTGGGCAGCTGGTTTGGCGCGCCTAATAGAGTTCGTCTAAGCTATGCTCTGGACGAAAAAGAGATGAAAGAAGGACTGAACAGAATAAAAGACTGCCTTAAAAAACTTTAACTCTCTAGCTACATTAGAAACAACAAATCACACAAATTACACGAATAATTTTTATTTTTTTGACTCGCGACTTATGACTCGTGACTAATTTTAGATTCTTTGAATCTAAAATTGCCCCTTGACAAAATAATAAACTTGTTTATAATATAAACTAAACAATATAATAAACAGGAGGATAGTATGATTGTTAAAAAAATAATAAATAAGTTGCCAATAAGGTCGGGTTTCGCAAAGTTGATTTTAGGGGCGGTTCTGGTGGCTTTACTTATATCTTTTGGTATAGTCGGCGTTTTTAGATTGTTTGGAATGCCTATAGATCCTGCGATACCATCGGTGTTTGCCGGGGTTGCTGCTGCCATTTATGCTGCCGGAATTCAAAAAGGAGCCAAAAATGTCTGCCGAAAAGAATAATATTAACGAAGTAAAAAAAGTTATTCAGGATGTAAGGGCATCCTGGTGGGAAGATGGGTTGATTGAGGTAATGAGCGGAGGTCTTTTTATGTTTATGGCAGCGTGGTTTGCCTTGATGGAATTTATTCCTGATGCAAATTTAAAGAAGGGTTTAGAAATCGGATTTTATGCAGTGTTAATAATCTTTGCGATAAGCTCCGCATGGGTTAAAAGGCATTTTAAGAAAAAATATATTTGGCCTAAGACAGGATATGCGAGACCTCAAATGAGCCGAAAATCCAAAATCGTGTTTCTGCTTGTGTTCGTCTTAATAATATTAAACATGGTATTGATTTTTTTATGGCAGCTTTATCAAAGCGGTACTTCTAACGTCGAATTGCCGGGGTTTTTCATTATCCTTAACTCTTACAGAGAAGGTTTCTTTATCGGTTCTTTTGTATTCCTTGCTTACTTTGCGGTATACCTTTCGATAAACAAAAAAAGATTTTTAATAACGGGTATTCTCGGTCTTTGCTCCGGGATAATTGCTGCGTCAATTCTAACAATTTTCAATTTAGACTATTCCAGAATGATTGTCGCAACAATACTGGGAATAATTGGAGTATATTCCCTATGCACCGGTATACCAAGATTCTTGCGATTTAGGAGGCAGCTATAAGATGAGTAAGAAAGTTGTCTACGAGAGGATAGGGAATATAAACAAACTTATTCATGAGCCTTCCAGGTTATTAATAGTATCTATTCTTTCTGGAGTGAAAGAGGCGGACTTTACGTTTTTACTTCGTATGAGTGGGCTTACAAGGGGAAACCTTTCCGTCCATCTATCAAAACTTGAAGAAGCAGGATATGTGAACGTTAATAAGCGGTTTGTCAATAAAATTCCGAATACGGTTTATAATTTGACGAAAGAAGGTCGCAAAGCCTTCGCCAATTATCTTAAGAACATGGAAGAGATAATAAAAGGAAAAAAGAAGGAAAAGGAAAAGGAAAAAGGAAATGAAAACTAAAGGTGCTACATGTTCTGCATGTGCGAATCTTTGGTGTGTGGTGAGGGTTTTAAACAAACAAAAAACTGGGGTTATGGGATGTGCCTCTGTGCTCTCTGTGTCCTCTGTGGTTCAAAATTTGGAGAAGTGTAAGGTACTTACTTGACAGAAATTTGAATATTTTTATTATATTTGAGTATTATTTTTAAAAGGAGGGTAAATGGGTAATCTTATAAACATAATAGTAGAACCGGTTAAGGCATTCAAACATATTAAAGAAAAAGACGATTGGTGGATTCCTTTTATTTTGCTCGTTGTTGTGACATGGATATTTCTCTGGATTAGTGGTCCAGCCCTGGCGCGTATTACAGCGCAACAGATGGCTGAAATGGGCGTAGATAGAGAAATACCAAAGTTCGTGGAATATATAAAGTATTTAGGTGCTCCG
>CAYRCN010000038.1:0-12383 GCA_964422805.1 uncultured bacterium
GAGGAAAAACTTACTATTTATTCGGTAAATGGCGGCGTTTCTTTTGCATTGGGTGATTTTGCTTTGACACCTTTCATTGGAGCTTTTTATATCGAACCGCTCGAGGAAGCTCAATTCTCTTACGGGGTTGATTTACAGATTTTCCTTCCCGATAATTACAATCTGGATTTTTATACGATAAATTCATCTTACGGTTCGCTGAACTTTAATAATTTTTCCGCTTCCTTGAACCGCGAATTTTATATATTTAATGTCGGCCTCGGCTTTAACTATAATAATTACGCGGGAGTCAACTTCTCGGGACCGCTTGTCAGATTTTCTTTCTCGTTGTAGAGATTGAAAAGCAGGGAGCAGGTAACAACTTTTATTTAGGATTAGGAGAAAAGCAGGAAACGTGAATAATTATGAATTATGAATTTTAAATGATGAATTGAGAAAAAATGAACTAAAAGAATTGTGGATTATGGATTAAAAAAACTTGCGTTGCTTCTAATCCATTTATTTTTCCTGGCTTCTGTATGCTAATTTAAATTCCTTGACAAAAGGGACATATTGCTTAATTTATATTGAAGAGAGAAGATAAATGGAGAAAATATTAGTAAATACTCACGAATATGACGGTAAATATGTCGCACTAAAAAGTGTCGAAGATAATGCCGTTGTTGGTGTTGGAAAATCACCGGGAAAAGCGTTGAAAGACGCAAAAGAAAAAGGTGTTCAGAATCCTTATATTATTTACATACCCGATAAGGAAGTAGTTCATATTTATTGTGCTTGTTAAAGATTATCCGTTTACTAAGACTCGTCCGGATGATATAGCACGTCCTTACCTTCCTATTACAATCTTAAATCAAAAGAAAAATAAAGAAATAAACGTTTATGCTTTGATAGATACCGGAGCCGATGAATGCGCTTTACCTGCTTCACTTGCTTCTCTTTTAGGGCATAATCTGAAATCCGGCTACAAGAAGAAGATAAATACGGACAATGGCTTAACTGTAGCCTACAGTTATAGTATTCGGATTAAAGTTTTTGATTTCGTGACGGATGAAGTCTTAATTGATTTTATGCTTAATTTACATATTCCGCTGCTCGGAGTAAAGAGTTTTTTGAGCAATTTTGTTTTAACAATAAATTATAAAGACAGCAAATTTACGCTTTTATAAAGCAAAATCTTGTAGTATAGTCAGTTCTACTTTTTCGAATAAGATAGTTAGTGGTTCGTAGTTTGTTCGAATCTAAGTCAAAGGGAAAAACAGCAAAATAGTTAAATAGTTATCCCGTTTCCCAATTTTTCTATTTTTCTAAAATCTGTCTGCTGTCTTCCGTCTTTTTTCTACTCATGACTCGCTACTAATGGATCGCCTTCCTGAAAATTAAATCCTTGACAGATATAATTTTAAAATGTAGAATATTTAAAAGATTGAAGGAAATATGAGTAAAGAAGAAATAGGTTGCTGCTTGCTAACTACGAAAAAATTAAAAAATTCAAATTTCCTAAAATATACTACTAAAATTTTCGGAGGCTTTTTAATGAAAGATATAAATATGTTCTTTGTGTTAATTACTTTTCTTCTTTCTGTTTCGATTTACGCGGAAGTATCGCAGGATTCTGATGGGTGGACGGTTGTGACGCCTTCTGCCGATACGCGAGTTATCTATGTTAGCAGCAGTATGGGAAACGATACGAATGACGGTCTAAGTGATGATTATCCGGTTCAAACTTTAGAAAGAGCTTATTCCCTGTTGAGAGACAGTTGTCCGGATTGGATGCTGCTCAGGTGCGGAGACGAGTGGTATGAAAATATTCCTTCCATAAATAAATCGGGCTATTCAGAAGATGAACCTATGCTTATTTCTTCCTACGGAGCGGGAGAAAGGCCTCTTATTAAAAGTGAGGAGAGTTCAGTAATTAGTAAAGCTGGTGATGACATAGACGAGCATATTTTTTTCATAGGACTTGATTGTTACAGTTATAAACACGATCCTTCTTCGGAAGACTATGATGATTCTGTTACTTCTAATCGTGGAGTAAGATGGGTAGGCGGAGGAAACGATATTCTAATTGAAGATTGTTGTTTCCGTTTTTTCTCAGGCGGACTGGTAGTGCAGAAGTACACCGGCCCGCAGTTGACGGATTTCAGGCTGAGAAGATGTATTATTACCGATTCTTACAGTACGAATTCTCATTCGCAGGGGTTTTACGCGAGTGAGATAGATGGTTTGCTTGTCGAAGAATGTGTTTTCGACCATAACGGCTGGCTTGTTCAGGGTACGGGAGACAATTCTCAGGAAGGGGGAGCGGCTACTATGTTTAACCATAACACTTATTTCGGAGAATGTAACGATGTGGTAATGCGAGATAATATGTTCCTGCGGGCATCCAGCATGGGTAACAAAATGCGCAGCGATATTCCCGAGGGTTCTATCGGGATACTTTTCGACAATAATTTATACGTTGAAGGTGAAATCGGGATTGGTATCGGTGGCAACACAGAAGAACATTCGAGGTTTCGTAATGTTGTGATAAGAAACAATGTTATGCTGCATATAGGAAGAAGTAATCCCACAAGCAGAAATTTCGGCTGGTACCTCGATATTAGTGATAACGCCAATTGTGTGGTATCTAATAACTGTTTTTTACATCAACCATGGTATAACAATACTTATGCCGTCAATATAGGAGGCGCGAGCGCGGAAAATATTTTAATAAAAAACAATACCGTCTACGATATCCGTTATCAAGTGTTTCGTGTAAATGTAAGTACGGCATGGAACAATATTCAAATTTTCGAGAATACAATACAGGATGATACTCTTGGTCCTTTAATGGTATATCATTCGGGAGATTTTGAAAACGTTACTTATTATGATAATACTTATTATACAAGCGAACCCTCTAATTTTGCCCGAATCGACGGGGAATATCATACATATGAAGAGTGGATTTCCTCATCCGGAGAAACCGGGTCAACAAACGAGGAGATAGATTTTACGGACCCAAATCGTACGGTGGAATCTTACTACAGTTCTCTGGGCGGAGACGGAACCTTTGAGGGTTTTATCGAAGAAGCACGGCAGCAGTCAAAAGCAAACTGGAATCCCGCATATACTGCTTCCGCCGTAAATGATTATATACGCGAAGGGTTTGATATATCCGAATTGGATACATCGGCTGTTGATTTCGAAAAATTCACTAGATTTATTGTGTACCGAATTGACCCAAACCCTTTCAACACAACAACTGCGATACACTACTATGTGCCGCAAACGGGCTACATGAGACTTGTTGTATATGATATGTCGGGAAGAAAAGTAAGAACTTTAATTGACGATGTTGTTTCGTCCGGTACTTACGAGGTTGATTGGGAAGGGTTAGATGACCAGGGGAATAGAGTCTCATGCGGAATCTATTTTTGCCACGTTAGCGGAGAACACGGGGACCCAGATTCTAAAAAGATGATTTTCGTGAGATAAGGTTTAAGTTTCAAGTTACGGTTTTCGAGAATTCTCCGAATCGGTTAAGTCGTTAAATTGTTGAGTGGTTGAGTAGGAAACAAAAAATCTTTGTGTCCTTTGTGAGCTTTGTGGTTCAACTAATTTTTGGGGTTTGGTGTGGTGAGGGGTTTCTGTATTCTTTCTTGCTTTCACTCTCTGTGATTCAATTTTTCTTCCGATTTACAGCTTACTGAGAGCGGCTTAAAAGGGCTAAGCCCTTCCGTCTCTTGAAAGCCTTGCAATTAAAGGATGATATTTGCATAAGGTTTGAGGCGCTTCTGATTTTGGAAAAAAGGTGCCAAAAAATCACCCTTGACATTTATAAAAATACCTGTATCATTTTTTGTAAAAGGAGGGAAAATGGAACTTCAATATAAGTGGCTAGATGTGTTTAGAGCAGGGCGTTTGGGCTTTTCTCCCAGGAAAATAGGGGTTGCTGTAAAAGGTATATTTATCGGTGCCCTGATTTACAGTATTTTATCTTATGCTGCTCTTATGGTTTCACGTTGGGGGTATAAAGAAATCTGGCAGCAGTACAGATTAATTCCTTCTCCCTTTGTGCAGGGTAATCTTAACTGGATTGGCATTATAATTTACGTGATAGCCTGTTTGGTTGCATTGTTCTTTTATCTTGTGACTCTTACAGCTATATCCAAGATTACTTTTGAACAGTTAAAGGGAGATGAATTCTATGAAGGAAGTGAAGCATGGGCTTTCGCGAAGAAAAACTGGAAAGGAGCCTTCGGTTCCCCGATATTTCTTGCGATTATCATAGCAGTTTTATTGTTAGTCGGTTTCGTAATGGGGCTCGTATTCAAGATTCCCCATGTCGGACCTGTTTTCATAGGATTGTTTTCGTTTCCTCTGATAGCAGGTGCCCTTTTTATTGTTTATCTTACTATTGTAGCTGGGGTAGTTCTTCTCGTTGCTCCGGCAGTAGTGTCTACCACAGACAGCGACACCTTTGATACTGTTTTTGAAGCATTTTCAATAATTAATGATCAGACATGGAGATTTATTTTGTGGGAAGTGCTTCTGTTGATAACTACTATTCTTTGCGCTTTCGTTTTCGCTTATCTTGCTAAAATGGCTTGTTCGTTAACCAATTTAGTCGTAAAGCAGTGGGGCGGAGAGAATTGGCCGGTTATGTGGAGGAACGCTAAATGGTATTTATATATGCCTAATTTCTTTCCCCTGGTATTGGGTAGATGGTTCCCATCGCTTATATTTCCTCAGGGTGCTTTTTTGAGTGAAGGAGTCGCTAAATCTACACTTCTGGGAAGTTTCCTTTTGGGAGTTTCTTTTTACCTGATTGCTTTCATCATTTTGGGATATGTGTTATCTATTCAGGGATCCGGGCAGACGCTAATTTATACGATTCTGGTTAGGATTAAAGACAACAAGAATCTTCTCGAGGAGAAAGAAGAACTCTTTGACGAGGAATTTGAAGAGGAAGAAGAGGAAAAGAAAGAGAAAAAAGGTAGAAAGAAGAAAGGGAAAAAGAAATAGTATTACTTCTCAAGAGCTTGTCAGAATTTAAGGTGACATAAATTTATTTTTATGTCACCTTATTTTTTCGAGAGAACTCAGAGTGTTCCTGGCTATAATAGTGGGTATTGAATTTGGATAATTGTCTATAAGGATCTTGAAATACTTTTTTGTCTTTTCGGGGTCTTTTTCGAGGTTAATCATTCCGGATTGGAAAATTATATAAGGGAACAGAACGGAATCGGCAGGAAGATTCTGTGTGTAGAGACTCTCGGGATCGCAGGTAAGGTATCTTACGAAAGGTGATTGGTAGGAAAAAGTACTGTCCGGGAAAATACTTAATTCATTTCCAATATAGTTTTTCAAATCTGCCCTGTCTACATTTAGATTAAGAAGTATGTACAGATCGAGTGAAAAGATATTTCCTTTCTCCGCGGATTCCTTTATATCCTCGATACCTTCATTAACCTGATCTTTTAAAATCTTAATACAGCCGGTGAGGTTTTGATCGGGAGAAAAGGACATCGCGGCATCGTAATTTTTTTGTCGAATCAATTCGACGGTTATTCTTCTTCTCTCTTCCGGAGAATACTTTTTAATATTTTTGCTGTCTAAATCTTTAACAGCGAATAAAAAAGGTATTATTAAATAAATCATTCAATTAATTTCTTGAAGTATTCTTCAACTTCTTTTTTGTATTCTTCGGGATACGGTTCATTTATTCTTTTCAGAAGAAGTTCCCGAAGATTCTTTTTTTCTTCCCCTAAGTTCTCCGGTAAGGAGACTTTCCCGGGATTTACAAAAATACCGGGCTCTGAACGTCTTCTGCTGGAGGCTTCACCTTCCCTTATTGCTTTTTCGGCTTCCAGTAATCTGTCGAGAACTTTTCTTTGTCTCTCAATGAGATTTTTGTCCAGCCTTCCTCTTTCTAAGTTGTTTGCCATTTCCTCCATTTCAGAGGAAAGGGGTGCAAAAGCGTTTCCCATTTTTCTCAAGTCTTCTGCGAGCTTTCTTTGCATCGAAGATAAGCTTTTTAAATCCCCGGAGGCTTTAGGGTTCGCTATTGGTAAAGGCATCATTTTTCCTAGGCCGTTCATTATTAAATTTTGCTGTTCGATAATCTGTCTGAGAGCGCTGGCGAGATTTTCACTGCTCGGAGGAGGAGCAGAAAAAAGTTTAAGTATTGCCAGTATTATTGAATCGTTTACCCTTTCCATTGAAGCTCTCGGTACTTTCTTTTGCGTAAGTTCAATACTTAAAGCTTTCATCTTTTCTTTTGCTCTTCTAATCTCGGTGAATACATCAGGAGAGAAACCAAGACTCTTGAGAAAAATGATTTGTAATTCTCTGTCAATCCTATCCAGGGCTTCCAGGAGACCTTGCTCAATTAAACCTTTTGTAATACCGGGTTTCATGTCTATGATACTATTGTGTGTGCGCAGTATAAAACCAAGTTCCCAGCCTTTCTCTTTGATAGCTTCTGTTAGTTCTTCACCTCTTCCTTGTTCTATGGCATTCTTTAACGAGGCATTCAAATTGCGCAGATTTTCCTCTATCGTTTTTGCGGTTTCCTCATTCATTTCTCCTTTTGTCATATTATTGGCTAAACTTCCCATATCTTCAATGGTATTGGTTTTTTTAAATTCTGCGGCTATATTTTTTATTTCTTCTTCTGCTGATTTTTCCATATCTTGAATTAACCGTTCAAGTTCTTCTGCGAGTTTCTTCTCTGGCTCTGACAGGGATTCATCTGCTTCCTGTGAAGTAATTTCTTTTTGTTTTCTATATATCTCTTCTGCCCGGGAGTAGAGTTCATTTAGTTCTAATAGCTTTTTTAAGTATTCGAGACTTTTTTTAAAGAGTTCCAATGTCTTCAGCAAATCTTTCTGAGAAGTATTCAGGTCGTTTAATTTTTCAATGGAAATATCTCGTTGTTCCATCATTTTATTTAAATTATCCAGGAAATCTTTTACCTGTGAATTGTTGAGGAGCTCTTGTATACGGTCAATCTCTCCTGAAATCTCGGGATTTCTTATTTCTTCCGTAAGTTCAGCCAGCTTTTGCATACCTTCGATTAAATCTCTCTGTTCTTTTAAAGTTTTATTTATCTCATCCTGGGTTTTGTATCCCAGATCACTTCTATATAAGAAATTTTCTATTTTATCGGTTATCTCTTTTTCTCTCTCTTCCATATTGTTTATATTGTTTTTTAAGGTATCATTCATGGCTTGATATTCACCGAATATCTCTTCAAGGGTGGGCATATATATCAAAATAGGGGAGGAGAAAGTTTTGTTGCCCGCCAGGTCAATTGCAATTCCATTAAGTTGAAGTGTTTCCCCGGGCATAAGGTTTTCCACCTGTAAAGTCAAAGAATCTTCCATGAATTTTGCTTTCTCTGGAACAGGAAGCTCGATTTTTTCTTTTGCGTAAATCAAGCTTGCCGAAGAAAGCGCGTAATCATCTTCAGCTTGCAGTATTATCGGGACTTCCATTGTTTCTCCTAATCGGTACTCTTCTATCGGAAAAAGAAACTCGATAGACGGAGGCTCATCCTTTATCGGATCGATGAAGAAGTTAAGCGTATAATCAGAAGAAAGTGAAGCATCAGTCAAGTTTACGCTAATTTTTCCTTTTTCTTTTAAGATAAAACTACCGGAAAATTTTTCCCCTTTTATAGACGTATTGTTGATTTCGCCTTTTATGTCTCCGAGAATCAAATTTGATACGCCAGAGAAATGAATTTGAGTTCCACTTAATGCCTGAATTAATATTTCCTCTTTGAAATCATATAATGTGTCGGAGAAATAATCTGTTTCCAGATAATCCGGGAATTGATATGTGAGTTCCAATTTGGTTATAAATAATGAAGGTGACACTTCAAGCTTTACCTTTTTACTTTTCCATGTTCTGTATCCGACTTGAAATTCCGAACTCTTTTTTGTTCTTACCATAATACCAAATTTGCCATCCCCAAAGTTGATCATTTCTTTTGCGCCTTCATTGCTTAAAAGATACATTCTCTTTAGCTGGGTGCTTTTTGCAATAATTAGGGCTGCCTGATTTTCTTTTATCTTCTTGTCCGCATAAGTTATAACGGGGTCTTCTGAGATCTTTTTAATTTTTATCCCTCCGGAAGGAATACAAAAGATGGTTAAGATTATTATAGTTAAGCCCAAAAATATGAGATGTTTAAAATCAATCTTTATAGGTGTCAACTTTTTGATATTTTTTCTTTTTAATATGGTGGCGCATTCTTTTACAGCCCTTTTTTTATAAACTTTAGAATCGAGAGCCGTAGGGTATGGTTCCATCACAAGATAAAGCCTGCCTTTTAATCCTTCTATCTGTTTCTCAAGAAAATCTATCGTTCCGGAAATGTTAGGTTTTCCAAACAAAAAAGGAACAAGAGAAAGTATTAATGTTAAAGGGAAGATATTCCATTCTGCTTGAGTCATAAAAAAAATTTTATTGAAGATTAACCAGAAAAGATAAACAGTAAGCATTATAGATAGAGTGAGAAGAGTTTTATTTGATATCCATTGGAAAAGCTTTCTTCTATAAACTTTGCTTACAAAAAATTTAATATTATCCATTACAGAAGTTTGATCCTCATCTTAGAACCAAGCATTTTTTTATCTGTCTTTGATTATCGGTTTTTAATTCGTAGAAGTATATTCCTGAGCGTAAGTAATCTGCCGATAACTCCCTCTCTTGTGCCCCGGCATTCAGATGACCCGAAAAGATAGTTTTTGCTTTTCTGCCGAGCATATCGTAAAGGGTTAACGTAACTTCTGAAGACTCGGTTAAATTGAAATAAATCGTCGTGATAGACCGGAAAGGATTGGGACTCATATTCAATCCGGATTGTTGTCCTTTTCCCGAAAGAAGTATGGCTGTAACCGACAGAGCGGGTAGCGTTATATTGAAAGAGTCGTTACTCGCGCTTACCGTCCCACTTTCAAGAGCATTATTCGTATGCGATACAAAAGTCTCATTTCCCGGCAGGTTATTTAATATCAGTGAAGGATACTCTCCGTCATCTACTGAAAAATTATTGAGTTTAACAGTTACCTCTTGTTCATTGCTTAAGGATCGGTTTACGAGAATCACAGTTAATGAATCCGCATCCGTATCGATAGAAGAGTAGGCGGAAACGTACTCTTCTATATCGGAAACAGACAATACTCTTTCTTCTTTGCAATATCGGCTGAAAAGATGCAGTACTTCCCACATACCAGCTCTCCAGTACCACGGAGTAAAAACCTCTACCCCATTATCGGCAAATACGCCGAGATTGGAGGCATACCAGACCGCGATCACATTCGGATCGTCGCTATCAATACCAATTTCAGACACACTAAAAGAGACGCCATGGTCCGGACCCATGTGTTCAAAAAGCCATCTACTACAGCGCTCAAAAATATATTCTTTGGTGATGCTGTTGTCCCAACTGCCGGCTCCTGCACGCTTTACGCCGTTCGCGCCAGGGTAATCATAAGTCGTATCAAACCAAACTCGGTGGAGCTGTACGATGTCTTCAGGATCGGTCTCGCCGGGATAAAAATGAATATCCAGCACATCCAGCAGGTTGACACCGCTTGAGTTTTGTTCTTCCCCGATACGTTTTATAAAATATTCGAGCCAGGTATAGCTTTCACTCTGGTAAGAAATTTTGTTATTATCCCAATTATACCACTGCCATTCGTTACAGGGTACCGGTCCGAGGAGTTTTATCCCCGGAAACTTTCCTCTGGCTTTTTTTGCAACATCGAAATATTTCTGCATGAACTCATCGGGTGATAACTGTACGGGCATAACGTCATCGTGTGTTCCGCTCCAAATTTCCGGCTCGTTATCCATGTTCCAGTATTCAAATGTTGTCTCATCCAAACCAAGTCCCCCTGCACCAAACCATTGGTCCAGGATTCCTACAGTGGAGTCGGCTGGCCAATCCATTAGATAAAGATCGGGATTTCCGTCTACAAGCGCGTCACAACCTCCGCTGGTGTTGACTTCTCCGCCTCCGGCGAGATTCTGACATACGCCACTCCACCACTGAGAACTGTTATATCCCCAATCATTGAAATTATTATCTCTGTTTTCGGCAGCGAAACCGATTAACTGAAAAGCCCACATTCCCTTAACGCCCGGTATATTATTATTTAAACTTTGGACTTCATAATCCCAGTTGTTAGAATAAACATTGTTGTACCAATCGGGATGACTGGATAATTTACGCCGCCAGTTATACTTGGTGGCATTGTTTCCGCCGTTTTCACGAAACATTTTTACCCCAGCCTGGCGATATAACTCCCATTCAGTTTCGGAGGTAGGATTAGACGGATTGGCTGAAAGCGAGTTATTCCTGCCATAAATGTAAGGTGAAATGGGTTTTCTCCCAGATGATGCATCGACAATTATTTCGGCCGCGAGAACAGGCAATGTAATCATAATAAAGACCATTAAAAATCTCATTTACTTTTCCTCCCAATTTAAATGTAACTCTTAACGCAAAGAAGTAAACAAATGTAGCTCAACGAATCTTTCTAAAACGCTTTTTGCTGATAGCTAATCTAATTATAAAACATACTCCAATCTTTGTCAACTTTGTTTGATTCTTCGAATTAGTTAAGTAGTTAAGTTGTTGAGTGGTTGAGCGGTTGAGTGGTAAAAGACTCTGTGTGCTCTGTGTGATAATTTAATCTATAGTTATTTGTCGCTAGTCACTGGTCAAAAAAAATAAAAACTATAGTTTCTACATGTTAATAAGAGGTTGTGTTTAGGGATTCTGAATGCCGGCTTCTGTCTTCTGGATTCTGTTTAGAACCCCTTGACAAAAGGAACCTTCTGCTTATTTTACATTGCAATTCGGCTCCGTCGTCTAATGGCTCAGGACATCACTCTTTCAAGGTGAAGATGGGGGTTCGATTCCCCTCGGAGCTATTTACCAAAAACATAAGAAATTTTATCCTTGACAAAGTACTTGAAATTGTTTATAGTATTATGTATACCATTGGAATTAACACTAAAAAGGGGGTATAAATGAAAAAGCTTTTAGTGGGAGTATTATCCATTCTGTTAATGGTCGGATGTACCCAGTATGCCTCCCAGGAGCAGATGGATGAATTGGCGGCAAGGGAACTATCCGTCAATGAGCTTAGAGATGAGGTGGCAGACGCCCAGGGGAATCTATCTGATTTAGAGATGGAAAAATCCGACAATGAAGCCAAGCTCAGCGAATTGGAAAACGATGTTGCCGAGCTGAGAGAGAAGGTAAGATCCTGTCCGGCTGTGGTGGATGACTTGTACAGAGTCGAACCGGGTGATTACCTGGCAAAGATCGCCGCAAAAGAAGGTATCTCAGGTTGGAAAAAAATCTATGAATTAAACAAAGATAAAATTAAAGATCCTGATGTAATACTGCCTGGTTGGGATCTTAACCTGCCAAAGTAATCGGGAATAGAGGAGGTTAAATATGAGATATTTTCTAATTGCGTTTCTAATTCTGTGTTGTTTTTCTTTTGGTTTATTAGCTCAGGAAGAAGCGATGGGAGAAGAGGCTATGGAAGAGGAGGTAATGGAAGAGGAGTTGATAGAGGAGGATGATGAAGCTCTGGAAGAAGCAGAAGCGGCTGAGGAAGGGGAAAATGTGGAAGAGGTAGAGGAGAAAGAGGCTATGACGATGCTGTCTCTGGCAGAACAGAAATGGACTCCAACCCAGGCTGATTCTCTTATTAAAGCCTTGACAGTTGAAGAAGAAGATTTAAATACACAGCTTGCAGATTTGCAGGAACAGATTGATGCTCTTCAGATGGAAGTTTCTGATATGGATACTAAAATAGCGGAACTCGAATCAGAGAAAGCAGAACTTGAAGAGAAACTTGAGCAGATTTCTTGGTATAAGGTTAAAGCGGGAGATTATCTCTGCAAAATAGCAGAAAGTTCCGAGGTTTACGGTTACGGTAAATATGCAAGATGGAAGGCGATTTATAATGCAAATAAAGATAAAATTAGCGACCCTAATTTAATACAACCCGGGTGGAACCTTTTCATACCAAGACCTTAATTTGTTTTTACAATAATTTAAAAAAAATAGCCCTCTCATTAAATTTTTAGTGGGAGGGTTGTTTTTCATAAGATATGTTTAGACAATCTTTGAACTTAGAAAAAATATCCAGCGTTGCCCTTTTAGGTGTAAAAGACGAAAATCTAAACTTTCTCGAAGAACACCTTGGAGTAAAAATCATTGTTAGAGGTTCACAATTGACAATAGCAGGTGAGAAAAACAGAGTAAACAAATCATTAGAGCTAATAGATAAATTAACAAAGTCTTTGGAAAAAGGAGGGATGCTTACGACAAGTGATATAAAATATTTTTTGCATGCAAAAGAAAA
>CAYRCN010000039.1:0-10267 GCA_964422805.1 uncultured bacterium
CGGGGACAAGCCACAGCATTAACATCGGCAGTCCCGGTAATAACCGTCTTGTCGTTGTTATCGCTTGTGACGAGAGCAGCGGGACGAGCCTGACGAACGTTACTGTCGACGGCAATAACTGTATTAAAGCAGGTGAAGCGAATAACCCGAGTGGCCTTGGAAGCCATCAGGAACTCTGGTACATTCTTGAATCAGGGCTTGGCTCATCCGGCGGTACTGTTACCGTTAGCTGCACCGGGGGGGATGCCGGGTGGGCGACTCACGTTCATGTTTATTACGGCGTCGATCAATCGGCGCCTTTCGATTTTGAAATCGAAGGAGCCGCAGTAAACAGAAATACGATTTCGGTAGAAAACGTTAGTTCCTCGGATGGTTCGGTTGTCATATTCGGTGCCGGTGAGGGAACAGGCGGACTGACTCCAAGCTGGACATCTCCGCTTTCGGTACGCACAAACGGGCCGGACCCGAGTGGGGCGGACCTCGCTACGGCAAGCGGCATCGAAACAAGTGGACAGACCAACAAAACCTATGTCTGCACCTGGAACATACTGTTCAACCGCGGTACCGGCATTGTGGCTGTTTGGGAACCGGCTCCGATAGACGAAGGAACACTTACTTCCCATCCCGTTGCATATGGTGACCTGTTAGTTGAGGATCCGAGCAGGAACAACTGGGACGGCGCGAAATGGACCAAATCCTCTGCGGACGATTCCGTTGGATTACAGATTCAATATCTCCACGGCGGCAGCTGGGATCCTGTCCCTGATGTTGATTTACCGGGCAATTCTGATTACTTTTTCCAGATGAGTAACTCTTTCTGTAACGTGGATCTTTCCGGGTTGAATACGACAACGTACGATACCTTGAGGCTGGTGGCAAAATTTATATCTTATGCCACTGCCCCCGATCCGACGCTCACTATGTGGGCGTTGGGTAAGACCGGGGGTGTAACGTCGGTCCCTCTGTCGGACGACGGATTGAGATTTGCTTTATACTTGCCAGGTTCAAATGTCCTCGCAAGGGGAACAAAAATAGAAATAAAATATCAATTGCCCAGGGAAGAGAATGTTAGACTCGGCGTATTTGACCTTCTGGGAAGAGAAGTGGCAGCACTTGTAGATGCCAGAAAATCCCGGGGATTTTACAGTGTTGCTTGGCAGGGAAAAAATAATTATGATAAACCTTTAGCTTGCGGCGTTTACTTCCTTCGAATGGAAGCAGGTGAATTTCGCGATATTAAGAAATTGGTATTTATACGCTGATTAAAGTCTACCTGAAGACACTTAAGCTACTATAACATATATAAACATATAAAAAAAAAGGAAGGTTAACTTCTCGAGTGTATTAGGAGTTCCTCGGGTATTTTCTTCAATCTTACGGTGAGGTTATAAAGGGCTTGAATTCCGTGAAGAATTTGGTTACTATAAGACGATGAATAAACTGACAAAGCTTTTATCTTTTGTTATATACCAGGCAGTAGGGTTATCGCTATTTGGGTTTTACTCCTTTGAATATAATTACTCCTATTCTTTTGATGACTCTTTAGATTACGTCCGTTTCCTCATCCCTGAAGGTTTCTATGCTGATTCCGTCAGCGTCGAGATAGAGCCACCCGCTTCGACAAATATGAAGGCGGAGATTCTTGGCAATTATTATTTTGGGGGAAATAGAATAGTGAATCTTAAGGTATATCCCTCAAACTTTAATCCTGAAAGAGAAAAAGAGGTTTCCGTAGAAGATTTAAAAATTAAAATCTCGTGCAGCCCCGCTTTTTCTGTTTTAGGGAATGAGTTCTCCCGGGATCCATATTCGGATAAAATAATTAGCAGGGCGCTTGAAAGTATAATAGATAACAAAGAAGATATACCACCTTATTCTTATAAGCCTTTTATCGGGAATTATACAGCACAGGGAGAATCGACTCTGAGACAGGTTTATGGTATTCCTTACATTGTAATAACTGCCGATTCTCTAAAAAGTGCATTTCAGCCGTTGGTTCGCTGGATAACGAGAAAGGGAATAAAGGCAAGAGTGATTTCGGTTGAAGATATACTTACCTTTTATTCAGGTGACCCGGTATCCGAAATCTATGATCCTGCCGGCGCCATCCGGGGATTCTTAATAGATAATTATCGATGGGGGCTTCAGTGGGTCTTGCTTGGCGGGGGCGAAGATATCGTGCCTGTGCGATACGGTTATTCAACGGGAGATGATGAAGTAGATAGAACCCCACCCTCGGACCTCTATTACTCGGATTTAAATGGAAACTGGAATGTTGATGGTGATGAATTTTACGGGGAGTTTTTAGATGATTCGGTTGATATTTACCCTGAGTTATTCGTCGGTCGTGTTCCATGTAATAACCGCATCGAAGTAGAAAATTGGGTGAGTAAGGTTTTAAGTTATGAAACGAATCCCGGCAATGGGGATCCTTCCTACCTGAAAAGGGTCTTCTGGACCGGTGCGGATGAATTAAGAACAGCACCCGTTTACGTCATCCAATACGGCTCATTCCCTTCTGATTTTACACACGATACCACAATGCTTGAGGAAGAAGACGGAATTCACCCGCGAGGAAGTGAAGTTATCACAAGAATGAAAAACGGCTATGGCTGGTTCAATCTCTACGGGCACGGCGGGCTCGACAATGTAGTTGTTTCCTGCCCGGGGGGAAATCATCCTTCTCTTGATAGAGATTTCCTGGTGAGTCTCGATACCTGCGATGCGTATTTTCATGCAAATCACTGGGGTAACAACGTAGAACCCGGAAATGGAATAGATTCAATGATGGTAGGAGACAAATACGGAATAATGTATGTTTCTTCCTGCTATCAGGCTGCATATGACCAGGAACATTTTGATGTATTTTCTGATTATCATGGACCATCATTGGCAGAGTCATTTACACTTCTACCCCGAAGAGGGGGAGTAGCTTTCCTTGGTTTTACGAGGGCAATAGAGTTTTCTACAGCCCTGCATTTTGATTTGTTAGAGGTACTCTTTAATGATAGCCTTACAAATATAGGAGTTACCGAAGCAATGGCAAAAGTTAAGAATTACGCTCATAAAACATGGCTTTCTCATACCTTATTTGGAGACCCTTTAATGCCTATCTGGACCGATATCCCGGAGTCGATGACTGTATCCTTCCGGAAATCCATACCGCCGGAGCCAATCCATTTCAACGTTGCTGTAAGGGATCACGGCGTTCCTTTAAAGGACGCTTATGTATGTCTATGGAAAGGGGAGGAAATTTATGAAACCGGTTTTACTGATCCCGGAGGCTCATTATTGCTGCCAATACGTCCGCGAACAGAAGGAATAATGCTTTTAACTGTGACGAAGGATAATTTTATACCCTGTATTGATACTGTGTATATAGATTCTCCGGCTTCCTCTGTACCCTTAAATGAGTATCCTGAGACACCAGGTTGCGCAATAGACAGAAATATTTCTCCAGATAAAGTAAGTTTCACTTTCTACCTCCCTCAGGAAGAAAGAATAAAACTTGGAATATTTGACCTTACAGGGAGAATGATTGTAGAATTAACGGATAAAAAATATAAAAAGGGTTCTCATTCCATTTGCTGGGATACGGAGAATTCAAAAGGACATTGTATATCAAGCGGAATATATTTCTATCGCTTCCATTACAAAGACCAAATACTCTCCGGTAAATTCTTACTTCTGAGATAGTAAATTAAGTCAGAACTCCCTACCTATTCTGCAAAGCATTTTTCAAATTCTTCTCGCAATAGGAATAATCGAATTTTTTTATTATATTTCTTGAATCGTTACCCATTGTTTTTATACTTGTAGGATTTTTGAGAAATCTTTCAATATAAGAGGCAAGTTGAAGGAAATTATCCTTTTCAAAGCAAAATCCATTTTTACTTTCCCTTAGAAGGTCTCCACGACATCCTACTTTATCGGAAAGGATAAGAGGAAGAGCGCAAGCCATTGCCTCTGTTACTACAACTCCCCAGGTTTCATCCCGGGAAGGCAGCACGAAAACATCCGCTATTGCATAGTAACGGGGAAGATTCTTGTTTTTTACAAATCCTTCAAAACGAACACTGTCTATCTCTTTTTTAATTGTGGAATTTTCTAAATCGTTTCTTAACTCACCTTCTCCGATGATTAAAAGAGCTACGTTATCATAACTGTTCTTAATTTCCTTGAACGCTTTTAGAAGTGTAAATAAATTCTTCTCTTCCGTTAAACGTCCTACGTAGAGCACTATATATTTACTTTTTATACCCAATTCTTTTTTTAATTCGTTTTTTTTATCCCTGTATTTATCCGATTCAATAGTAAAAAAGTTAACGTCGGAGGTATTGGGGAAATAGTATATATTTTTCGCTTTTGCGCCGTAATAAATAAGGTATTCTGCCTGAAGTTTTCCGAGTGGTAGTAGAAAAGCGGCGCGCTTGATAATAAAAGGGAGAAACAATCTTTTAAGCAAAGATTTCCATATGTTTCTCCGGTTTAGCAAATGACTTTCCGAAATTATTGTATAGGGAACAGAATGGATAAGCGCCCAGATAATGGCTAGGAGCATCGTAATATTATAATATCCTCCTACTGCAATATAGTCAAAGTTCCCTTCGGACAGCTTTTTCCATATACGCGGATTATATTTCATCTTTCTTTTGAGATAAGGAATCTTAACCCGGCTTCCCGGGAGTATTTCGGAGAATTGGGAGCTCTTTCCCAAATCCAGTTTTCCTCCTCTATGGGGATGCGTTTTCTCGCAATAGAAGACGGTAGGCTTTATGTCTTTACTTCTATTAAGTTTCTCGAAAAATGGAATTCTTGATGGATCTACTTCTTCTTGTATAACGGCAATACGCTTTACCATTTCAACTGTATGCTACCTCAACTCTTTAAGCATTTTTACGTATTTTTCTATGGAATGATCGATAGTATAATGTTCCTCAAAATATTTTCTGGCTTTCTTACCCATTTTCTTTAACTCGCTCCTGTTTTCAAGGCAGAACTCCAAGTGATTTACCACCTGCCGAACATCCTCCCGGTTAACTATAAAGCCGCAATTGCAGCTTCGTATTGTGTCTGCTATGTCCGAATCTTTGTTAACCATAGCGAGTACAGCCCGTCCGCTTGCAAGAGAACTATAGAGTTTACTGGAAGAACAGAGCCCATCTACCCTTTTATCTTCCGATACTATAGAAATATCCGCACAGGTTAAAGTTTCGGGGAGTTTATCAAATGGCTGGTAAGGATAGAAGTCCACATTCTTTAAATCTTTATCTCGAACAATGTTCTTCAATTTTTCCTTCTGGGCTCCGTCACCTATAAAAACAAATTTTATAGGTAATTTTTGAACTCTTTCTGCTGCGTAAATTATAGTACATAAATCATTGTATAGCCCAAAGTTTCCGGAATATAGAACTGTCAAACACTCATTATATCCGTTTTTCTTTGCAAAAGTATTGTTTTCTTTCTCAAGGGGTTTTATAAACTCCGGGTCTTCCCAGTTGTATATCACTTCGATTTTTGATTCAAAAGAGTTTACTTTAGTATTGTTTATTAGCGTTTGCTTCATTTGATTGCTGATCACAACAATTTCGGAAGCTCTTCTGTATATTACATTGTTTAACCTTTTCCATAACTTTACAAGAAATCCGTTTTCTTCCGCCACTTCGAGTGCGACTGCAATATCAGGATAGATATCATATATTATAGGAATAAATCGCTGACCTCTTACGATATTAAAAAATAGCCCTACTAAGGGCAGAATCGGAGGACTGCTTACAATAAGCAAGATATCTTTACTGCTCTTTAAAGACAGACTGATAAGCAGATGAAATGAAAACGAGAGCCAGTTAACTTTTCTAAATAATAAATTTTCTTTATTTAAATTAATGCAGCGTAATCGGTTAATTTTAAAACCATTATAAATCTCTTTACGGGGGAGTTTTACCTTGCTTTTTGCCCTGCGATTATGTTGACAGGTGTAGACTTCAACGTCAAATCCTTTTTTACTTAACTCAATCCCAAGTTGAGCCATTAGTTTTCCTGTAGCTGTTGGTTCAGGATAGAAATATTCCGATAATATTTTTATATATTTTTTCATAAAAAAAGTTCAGCCCCGCGTACCAGGGCTCCTTTTCTTTCCTTACCACTTATCATAAACGAAACGCTAAATTTGTCAATGTTTGATTCATCCTTCCATTTGGACATATAACTTGTTTTTTAGCTTCTGCCTTCTCTGTGTCTCATGGTATATACATGTTGATCTGCGGCTAATCGTTAATCCATACTTGACAACCCATTTTGATTATTTAAATTAACATCATAAAACGCGTCATGAGTTCTGCGGGCGTGTTGCCGAAATGCTTTTTGTTATCCAAATTAATGTCTTTGCGAGTTTGTCTTCTTGCTCGACTTTAGCGAAGCAATCTCTTGTGATAGAATCAAAGGTCTTAATTACAAGCTATACGCGGAGATTGCGTCACTGTGGAAAGGCATGGAGAAGAATTCGCAATGACAATGTGAACTGTGTTATTTTATTCTATTGCATTTCGGCAACACGCCCCTGCGTCACGAGTCATTCGTCAAAATTAAGAAAATGAAACTACAATACAGAAATAATAAAGAAGTCAAAATACCAATTAAACAAATAACATACGCTTGACAATATAGCCTGTTTTTCTAAATTAAGAACAGGAGGCATATAACAATGAAAAAAGCATTGATAACTGGGATAAACGGTCAGGATGGTTCCTATCTGGCTGAATTTTTGCTTAAAAAAGGATATGAGGTACACGGAACAATCAGAAGAGCAAGTGTCTTTACTACGGAAAGGATAGACCACTTATACCGGGACCCGCACGAAAAAAACATCAGACTTCTTCTTCATTATGGCGATTTAACGGATTCCAGTAATCTGAATCGGCTTGTCGAAAAAATAAAACCTGACGAAATATATAATCTCGGGGCGCAAAGCCACGTAAAAGTATCCTTCGAAGTTCCCGAATACACAGCCGAGGTTGACGCAATTGGAACTCTTAGGCTGCTGGATGCAATAAAAGAGACCGGATTGCGAACCCGTTTTTATCAGGCTTCATCGAGTGAAATGTTTGGGAAAGCAAAAGAAACACCTCAGAAAGAATCGACTCCTTTTTATCCGAGAAGCCCATATGGTGCCGCGAAAGTTTATTCTCACTGGATTATGGTAAACTATAGAGAAGCTTATAACTTGTATGCCTGTAGCGGAATACTCTTTAATCATGAATCTCCCAGACGCGGCAAACGATTTGTTTCAAGAAAAATAACCCGTGCTGTTGCCAGAATTTATCACGGTCTGCAGGATAAATTGTTCCTTGGTAACCTCGACGCAAAAAGAGACTGGGGGTACGCTCCTGAATACGTCGAGGCGATGTGGTTGATGCTTAAACAGGAAAAGTGTGACGATTATGTAATTGCTACTGGTGAAGCTAATTCTGTTAGGGAAATGGCGGAAGAGGCTTTTGAAAATATCGATATAAGTCTCGAATGTAAGGGAAAAGTAGCAAATGAAATAGGTATAGATAGAAAGACCGGAAAAGTATTAATAGAAGTAGATCCAAAGTATTTTCGCCCTACCGAGGTTGAGTCCTTGGTCGGCGATGCCTCAAAAGCGAAAAAAGAATTAGGCTGGAAACCAAAAGTTAAGTTCAAGGAATTGGTGAAGATAATGGTAAAGGCTGATTTGGAAGAGGAAAAGCCGTCTTGAGTAACGAGTCCCTGGTCAGTGGTCACTTGTCAGCAGCCACTGGTCTTTGGCAAAATAAACAGGGGGTTAAAATGTCTAATGTAGAATCTTTTGAAGAAATAGATGCGTGGAAAAAAGCGAGAAAACTTGTTAATAGAATTTATAAAATTAGCAGTTCCGGAGAATTTTCCAAAGACTGGAGTCTAAAAGATCAGGTCAGAAGAGCTGCTTTATCTATTATGAGCAACATTGCCGAGGGATATTCAAGACAAACTGATAAAGAATTTACTCAATTTCTATTTATTGCCAGGGGTTCTACAGCAGAAGTTCAGAGTCAATTATATGTAGCTCTTGATTTAGAATACATAGATAATGATAAATTCGAGTTATTATATCAAGAGACAATAATTATAATAAAACTTCTATCAGGATTTATTAAGTATTTAAAAAAAACAAATAAAGAAAGTACAATAGACTAATGACTAGTGACGAGAGACAAGTGACTAAAAAGGAGTTTTGGGCGGAGAGGAAAGTTACGGTCACTGGTGGGAAAGGATTTCTCGGGACACACTTGATTCGCAAGCTGAAAGAAAAGGGATGTGAAAATATAATGATAGCGGATTTGCCCGAATACGACCTGCGAAACAAAGAAGATATCTTGAACATGTATGATGAGCAAGAGTGCGATATTGTTATACATCTTGCTGCTGTAGTCGGAGGTATCGGAGCTAATAGAGAAAATCCCGGTAAGTTTTTCTATGATAATGCTATTATAGGAACTCAACTTATTGAATACGCAAGGCAAAAAGAAATAGAAAAGTTCGTGTGTCTGGGGACGATATGCGCGTATCCAAAATTTACACCGGTTCCCTTTAAGGAAGAAAATCTGTGGGATGGATTTCCCGAAGAAACCAATGCTCCTTACGGACTCGCAAAAAAAATGCTTCTCGTCCAATTGCAGTCTTACCGGCAACAATATGGTTTTAACGGCATATATCTTCTACCTGTTAACCTGTATGGACCGGGAGATAACTTTGAGGTGAAATCCTCACATGTCATACCCGCATTGATAAAAAAATGCGTCGACGCAAAAAAAGAGGGTAAAAAACACATAACAGTCTGGGGAACAGGAAAAGCAAGCAGGGAATTTCTTTACGTCGAAGACGCAGCCGAGGGAATACTCCTCGCAACCGAGCTCTATAATGAGCCCGAGCCTGTAAACCTGGGGGCTGGATTCGAAATAACAATAAAAGACCTTGTGAAGTTAATTGTGGAACTAACCGGTTTTCAAGGTGAAATAAGATGGGATACTTCCAAACCGGATGGACAGCCCCGTAGAATGCTGGATACAAGCAGGGCAAAAGAAAAATTTAACTTCCAGGCAAAAACAGATTTCCGTGAGGGATTGAAGAAAACTATTTCGTGGTATGAAGGGAGAGGGGAAAACGAATGACAATTTTCGGTTATTTCTAAAAGATTCTTTATATATATAATTTTATAGAAGAAGGTTGCGATTTTCGTTTATTTTGCTTATATTTTAGGACTTAAGTGGAGGTACTGATAAACACAGAAAAAACCAAAGTGCCTAATGACGTTGTAAAAAGAGCGTGCGATGTTTTCCTTTCAGGAATCGGGCTCGTAGTTTCGATTCCTGTATGGGTAATCTCTTCTATCGCTATTGTAATGGAGAGCGGAGGCCCAATTTTTATAACTCAGGAAAGAGTAGGAAAGGATGGAAGAATATTCGATATTCTAAAATTCAGATCTATGGATAAGAAAGCTCATGAGGAATCGCCGACCAATCATAAGACAAACAGAACAGAGAGAATTACGAAAGTCGGTAAAATACTCCGGGCGACAGCTATGGATGAGCTTCCGCAGCTTCTATCAATTTTCTCTGGAGATATGAGTTTTGTCGGACCCAGGCCCATACATCCGGAAGAGTTAAGAATAAATGGAAGCAAATTCAAAAAATTGGAAGAAATACCTGATTTCGATATGAGGTGTACGATCCGGCCCGGATTGACCGGAATAGCGCAGGTTTACAAAGGAAAATATGATCGTCTTGAGCGTAAAATAAAATATGATCTTTTATACTTAAAAAAGCGAAGTTTTCTACTCGACGCTAAACTCGTTTTTCTCTCTTTTTATGTATCTCTATTCGGTAAATGGGAATAGCCAAAAAACCGCTGGCAGCAATAGACTGTTAGGTTTTAGTTCTTAGTTCCTGGTTCCTGGTTCGTAGTAAAAAACAGCCCAACCGACTAACCGACCAACGATTTAAAAAACGCTGTGTTCTTTGTGGCTTTGTGTGAGTGATCAGGTCTTAGGTCTTGGGTTTTAGGTTTTAGATTTAGTTAGTGCGTTAATGCGTATATGCGTAGATGCGTTTAAATTTTGGAATATTAACACTCTAACTCTCTAACGATGTTTAACCTCTTACTTTTTTCTTGGCTTCGACGTGCTCTTTATATGTCTCGCTGAATATGTGGTCTCCTTTACCTGTAGCTACGTAATACAGGTAATTGGTTCTTGAAGGATGAAGAGCTG
>CAYRCN010000039.1:10367-12335 GCA_964422805.1 uncultured bacterium
CCTTTACCTGTAGCTACGTAATACAGGTAATTGGTTCTTGAAGGATGAAGAGCTGCCATTATGGATTGAAAGCCGGGGCTTGCGATTGGACCTGGCGGCAAGCCTCTATTTCTATATGTATTATAGGGAGACTTTACTCTAAGGTCTTTATACATGACTCTTGTTTTATGCATGCCTAACGCGTAAAGAACGGTTGCATCGATTTGAAGAGGCATGTTTTTCTCCAACCTATTATAAATAACCGAAGCTATTATAGGTTTTTCTCTGTCTACCATTGCTTCTCTTTCAACCATCGAAGCTATGGTTAGAATTTCGTGAGCGTTGAACTCCATCGATTTGATTTTGAATTTTTGAGATGGTTTTATGACCTCAAATAGTTTCGAAACCATTTTTTTTATAATATTTTCAGGTTTCTCTCCTTTATAGAAGATATATGTGTCCGGAAAAAGATAACCTTCCATAGTAGGTTGATTTATTCCAAGTGTCTTGATAAAATTTGTATCTTCTATGAGAGTCTTCAATTTTGGAATATCTATATCCGCATCTTTATGTCTGCGGAAGGCGTATATTGTTTCGTTTACCTTCAAGCCTTCAGGAATTGCGACTTTCACCGTTAATTTTCTTCCTTTGATTAAACTTTTTAGTATCTCTCCGGGGTCTTCATATTTTTTGAATTTATACCATCCGTAGGAAAGACAGGTGGATTTTTTAAAGACAACAACCATGAGCTTGAAACCGATTCTATCCTGAATAATCCCTGCTTCTTTTAATTTTCTGGAAATAATATTTAAATTGTCACCTTCATCGATTTTGATTATTGCGTCCTCGTATTTGGGCGGAATCACAGTAGGATACAATATGAAGCCGATTGCTATAATTACAAGTATGGCTTTAATTCTCATCGAGATAACCTTTAAGTATTAAGGATGCGGAAATTTTATCTATGAGTCTTTTATCTTTCTTTTTGCCCAATTCAGAAGCAATTTCGGTTGCTTCTTTTGTTGTAAACCGTTCGTCTTGAAGTTTGATGGGTATATTTAATTCTTTTTCGATTTCTTCTTTTATTTTCTGAACAAATTTTGCCCTTTGCCCTATCTTTCCTTTTGTAGTTAAAGGAAAACCCAACACCAATCCTACGAAATTATATTCTTTGTTTAAATCTTTAATCTCTCTCAGCAAGTGTTCGGTTTTAACGGTCTTCTCCGGCTTAACTATGTTAAGACTATTGCTTATCGCGATTCCAGTCCATTTGATTCCTATGTCTAGTCCGATCCAGTAATTCATAATCCAATATAATAGTTTTAACCTTATTTTCAACGTAGAAACTATATTTTTTGTTTTTTTGACTAGTGACTTGTGACCATTGACTAATGACTCAATTCAGATTCTAAGAATCTGAATTCGGTAGAATCTGAAATGCCCTTGACAAAAGGGTATTTTTTTATTAATCTTTAGAAATTTAGTTGTTTAATGTAAAAATCCTGTAAATTAAGAAATATCTCTGAAGATAGAGAAACGTAAGGAGGTAGAGTGCCAGTAAAGATAAGATTGAGGGTCGTGGGTAAAACAAAACAACACAGCTATAGGATTGTTGCGATTGAATCGAGAAATCCCAGAGATGGTAAATATTTAGAACAGTTAGGATGGTATAATCCGCGTTCGAAACAGCTCGAGATAGATGAAGAGGGAATCAAGAGATGGCAGGAAAAAGGTGCGATTTTGTCCGATGCGGTTAAAGCTTTATTGAAAATACCGAAGGAAGCCGCGAGCGCAAGTCCGAAGACAAGCAAAAAAGCAAGTAAAAAGAAGGGCAGAAAGAAGAGTACGAAGGAAAGTACTAAGGCAACGGCGGAAGAAGTTACCGAAGAAAGTACCGAAGGAAGTACCAAAGAAAATACCAAAGAAAATACAGATACAGGTAAAACGGAGGAGGTAAGCGATGTTGAAGGAACTGATAATTTACATAGC
>CAYRCN010000040.1:0-12238 GCA_964422805.1 uncultured bacterium
CAGAGAAAATGGGTTCTCTAAAGGATACTGCTTTTCTTTCTGTCGATACTGACGGAATAGATGGATACTCGGAATTTGCCGGCGGAATTATCGGCGGAAATAAGACAAGAATAAACAGGGAAGAAATTGAAGAAGCGTTGAAAAATCATTCTTCATCGAATTTCCTCCGAAAAATAGGCGGAGGAATTATAACCGGAGAGACAGGAACAAACGTTAACGATTTACGCATCCTTGGCGTCAAAATTTGAACCACAAAGTCCACAAAAAGCACAAAGAAAAAAGTCTTGTTGTTTCACTAAAACCTAAGACCTAAACCCCGAAAAATATAATTAGCTATTGCTAATTATATTTTTCCGCCCTCGAAAGTCTCTCCCCTATAGGCGGATGACTGTAATAAATAAGCTTGACCCAGAAATTGGGATACGCGTTGGAAAGATTTCTATTCGCCAGACCCGCCATTGCCTTTTTGAAGGCTTCGGGGTCTTCTGTTAATTCAAGCGCTTCATCGTCAGCCTGATTCTCGAATAGGCGAACAAGGGCATTCTGCAAAATTTTCAAGAACGTTAAATCTACAATACTTAGGAATAGCAAAAACATTGGAAGTAGTGTAATATTTGCTCTTACACCGCTCAAAAATTTTGGGAATAAGGTGGTAAAGGTTAAATGCAATAAATAAAAAGAAAACAAATTAAAAAAGAGACCGGTAAAAATCATCTTAGGCATATGCGCTCTTTTGTAATGCCCTACTTCATGAGCAAGAACAGTTCTTATTTCATCAGCCTTCATATTGTTTATAATATTATCTGTCAAAATAACTCTTTTAGTTTTCCCCAAACCAGCGAGCATCGCATTTTCTTTTGTGGTTTTACGGCTCGTATCTTCTCTGAAAAATCCTTTAATTTTAAGCCCTCCTTTTTCCAGAATACCCTTCAAAGAATCTTTTAATCCTTCATTTTCAATGGGTTCATATTTATGAAATATGGGCATAATCCATACCGGGAAAATTATAGATATGACAACGGAAAAGAAAACCATAAAACAGGATGCCAAAAGCCACCATAAATTTTCAAATCTTTGAAATATATATAAAAGTGCTCCGAATATTATTAAGCTAAGAATCAAAGATACCAAAAAACTTTTTAAATGCTCCTTAAACCATTCGCCTCTGGTTTGATTCGAGAAACCATATTTTTTTTCTATAACAAAACCCGAAAGGTAAGACAAAGGAATACCAACAATTTCCTGCAAGCTTGCGTAAATAAACATATAAACAATAAAAACAACTATTACGGATGAAAAAAAATTCGAATTTGCAATCTCAGAAGATAGACCGGAGAAATAAAAACCTAAATTAAAAGCAGCCGATACAAGCATACCCCACAAACCAATCTTACGATTGGTCCATTCATATACTTTCGCTTCTTCCTGTTTTTCTTTATCCAATAAAGGATGAATATCTCTTTCCATATTTTATATCTAAGGAAGATTATAAAAAAATCAAAAACCGCAAGGGGGAAATTTTTGCCAAAAAGGCAAAAACAGGATTAGATGCAGTACAAGTAAGAAGTTCAGGGATTGGGGATTAAGTGGTAAGTATTTTATCTTAATCCTTGCTTCTCTTCTTGTTTTACTTCTAATTCCTAATCCTCGCCTGGCTTCCTGCTCTTCCTCTAATCCTTGCTTGTTTTATACAGGCAAAAACATCTTGTAAAAAATAAAAAGATCCATATTATATTAAAAATGGAAAATTTACAAGAAAAGGCTTTCTCTATTTTAAAAAACAACGTAAAAGAAGGATACAGCAAAAACCTCAAAAGAAAATATTTTTACCTCTCTCCTGATTCGGTTCATTTTCATCAGTGGTTCTGGGATTCCTGTTTTCACATAATAGTAATGTCGAAATCAGAACCCGATATAGCAAAAAAAGAATTTGAAACTCTGCTTTCCGTCCAGCAGGAAGACGGCTTTATACCGCATATTATTTTCTGGAAATGGAGACTGAGAGACCGTTTTCAAAAATGGTGGCAGAAAGAGGTAAACACTTCAAAAACCAGCTGCCTTTCTGCCGAAATCCAACCTCCCGTCATAGGTATTTCGCTTCTTGAGATTTATAAGAATACAGACGACCTTGAATTTGTTAAGAGAAATATCGAAAAAGTGAAACAATATTATCTGTACCTCAAAGAAAAAAGAGACCCGGATAGGGACGGGCTCGTTTCTATAATAACCCCTATGGAATCGGGAATGGACCTCTGCCCCCATTACGATATCCCTTTCGGCAATATGGGACATGACCCTCTGCTGACAAAAGAACACATAGCTAAAATACTCAGTCAATACAAGAATTGGGACTGGGACTTGAATAAGATTTTCGAATCTTCGCTTTTCGATGTTGAAGATGTTTCTTTTAATACAATTTATTGTCTTGGCTTATATGCACTCGCGGAACTATACGGAAAATTCGAAAAAGTAAAAGAGAAAGAAATCGAAAGATGGGCTGATGCGGTAAGAAAAAGTATCATAGAGAAATTATGGTTTGATGACCAACAAATATATTTCAGTTTATTTCACCAGGCGGGTTCAGAAAATCCAATGGAAGTCAAAACAATTTCTTCGCTATTTCCGTTAACTCTCTCTCTTCCAACTTTTCACGTCAATTATTTAGTCGGACATTTGAAAAACGAAAAAGAGTTCTGGAGTCCTTATCCTATATCGACCGTATCACTCAACGAATCTTCATTCGGACCCCTAACGGATACGCGTCTTATATGGAGAGGAACAACCTGGGTCAACACAAACTGGTTTCTGGCAAACGGATTAGAAAAACAGGGATATACAACTCTTGCAAAAAAAATTGCGAGAAAAACAATCGAACTTATATTAAAATTCGGATTCTGCGAATACTATGACCCTTTTGACGGACACCCGGGAAAAGCAATGAAAAATTTCGGCTGGTCTACTCTCGCAATCGATCTTATAGACCTATTGAATCGAAACTAATTACTCAGGATTTTGGATTTAGGGGTTAGGATTTAGTAAAAACAAAAAAACTGTGTGTATCCGTGTAAATCTGTGGCTAATTATTTATTTAGGGTTGTTGGGATGGGATTCTGGCTTCTTACTTCTAATTTCTGGCTACTTTTTTAGATATACGAAATTTTGCCTTTTTGTCTTTGAGTGGGGTTTTTTACTTCACGTACTTGTCCCTTTTCTCCCTCGGTCAACACCGAATCCCAAAGATCAGAACTCTCTTCAGAAAGAGCATCCCCAAAATGAATAGAAATTTCTTCCTCAACTTCCTCGCCAGCCATTTTTTTACTAAGAATTCTTATTTTCGTCTTCACATCTGCAAATTCCTGATCTATTTTAACTATTTTTTTATACTGCTCCAGGGCATCTCCGTACGTACCCTGTCTGGCATACAAATTGCCAAGATGATAGTAAAACGCCGCTTTTTGATCTTCCCGGAAATTCTTATTGTTAATAACTAAATTGTAAATATCTTCCGCTCTCTCTACTTCGCTTAAGAGTTCATGACACACTCCTAACATCTCAAGCGACTTCAACCTCCAGGATTTCTCTTTCATTGCTTTCTTAAATTCATCTATTGCTTCTTCAATAAGATCCATTTCCTTGTACGTGATGCCAAGATTAAAATGTGCTGCATAATCAGTAATATCTAATTCCTCTTTTGCTTTATTTTTAAATTCTTCTAATAAAGTATCAAGTGTAGGAGCCTTTAGTTCGGGTTCTTCCTGCAAGGTCATCTGCTCACTCACTTCCGCCTCAAACAACCCTTCAAAATCAAGATTCTCTCCTGCCGGCACTTCTTCTTTCTTTTTCTTTTTCTTCTTACCTCGAACTTTCTCAAGAATTACAGATCCCGGATCTATATTCTCGATTTTATCCAGGATTTTTTCTGCCTCAGAATCAGCTTTCTTCTCCTTCAAACACTCATAAAGAGAAAAATACGACTCTACGGCTTTCTCTTTGCTATTTAATTTTAAGGCACTTTGAATCATCTTCTGGCGCGAAATTATATTTAAAGAATCTAATTCCGCCATCTTACTAAAAAGCTTATACGCTGCTTCATAATTCTTTTTGTTAAAATTAGCTTCCGCAGCCTTATTGTAATATTCCAGGGATTCCTCTATTGAGCCGACAGATTCATAGAGTTCAGCCAAGTTCATCCAGTCTTCCCATCCTGTAACCGCTACTTCTATGTCTTTTTTGTCTGCAGTGGTTGCTTTCTCGACAAATTCCACCTCTTGCGGTTCTTCTTCCTCCACTTCCATATCGAATAAACCTTCAGCGCTCTCACTTTCGAGACTTTCGAAAAGAGGCGCTCCTGTCTCTTGAGCTTCAGCCTCGGAGACCTCTTCCTCAACTGCTTCAAGAAGATTGAGCCCTTCCTGTTCAAATTCCACAATCATCTCTTCCGGGACTTCCTTCCCTTTAACTTCCTTTTCTTTAACTACATCGGGTTTTACGCTTTTATCAACCCTAGAAGCCAAAGATGCGATTCTACGTTCTATCGCCTCAACCTCCTCAACCCTTCCCTGTTCTTTGAATATACCTTTTATTTCTTCCAACTCTGAAACCAAATCATTAAACTTACTCTGATTTTCGTAAATCTCTGCCAGTTTTAGCCGAATACCTAACTTTTTAGGAGTGATATTAACAATCTTCTTTAGGTTCTCAAGAACCCCTTCGATATCTCCTTCCTTTTTGTATAACTCAGCTAACTCTTCGTATGAAGCTACCGCATCTCCCAACAAACCCTGTTTTTCATATAAAAAAGCAAGTTCATGCTTAACCAACAACTCATCTTCTCCGAATCGCAGTAACATCTGAGCTATAGCCGTAGCATTTTGATAATACTCTGCTTCTCTGTAATTTTCAAGAGCTTTCCAATAGAACTCTACTGCTTTCTTCTTATTTCCTGATTTATTATAAAGGCTACCCAGTTCCTTTAAATTATTTGCGTCACCCGGCTCAAAGTCGTAAATGCGTTCAAGATATTCAATTGCTTTATTGGTATCCCCTTGGATCTTTGCTTTATTTGCTTCGTTCCTTAAAGTTGCTATCTCACTGCCTTTTGACATTACTATCTCACCTATCTCTATTAAGCATAAGCTCTTCCCCTACTCTTTTTATTACTGATTCTTCCAGTACCTTCTTTTTAAGTAGAGCGCCTTCCAAAAGAGCATTATCACAAAGAACATTAATCAATCGAGGAACCCCTGAAGTAAAATCATATATCAGTTTATACGATTCATCACTGAATATTCTTCCTGTTGCGCCTGCTTGTTCCAATCTATAATTTATGTATTCTCTTGTTGAAATAAGAGTGAGCGGCGGAAGACTAACAACGGTAGATACTCTCTGCCTTAAAGAAACATTATCTTTTACCTTCTCATACATATCTCCCATTCCACTCAAAATAATGGTTACCAAACGGTAACCCTGAAGTTCTAAATTCAAAAAACCCCTTATTTCTTCCATTACTTCCGGATTTGTAATATTATTGGCTTCATCAATAAGAATCACTGTCTTCTTATTATCTTCATGTCTGCGTTCTAGCTCGCCGATCAACTCCAATTTCATTTCTGTACGGCCTTTAGAGTCAAGTCGGAGACCAAGCAATTCTCCTAACTTTTTATTAAACCAGATAGCGGAAAAATCCGGCTGCGTAAGCGTCATAAGGTTGCCGGAATAATCTTCTTCTTCGTCAAGCTCCGCGAAAATTTTCCTAATAATCGTTGTTTTACCACATCCAACATCTCCGGTTAATAAACCTAGTGCTCTACTCTTTTTTATAACATGTAATAATTTAACAAGTGCCCGGGTATGTTCAGGACCACTATAAAACAAATTTGGGTCAGGGATATCACGGAAAGGTTCTTTATTCAATCCGTAAAAAGCTTCGTAATTCATCTATTATCTCCTACAGAAAAACAATTTTTTTATCCCCAAAATCTTCATCTTTTGAACTCACATCTCCTGCCTTTACTTCTTTTCCTTCTTCAAGGGAAAAATCGACAGAAACTTTCTCTAACTTTTCTTTTCCCGATACTATTCCAAGAAGTTCTTTAACATTTTTAAAATTCGGATCAATACCATATATTTCCTTTAGAACATCCTCACCTATCTTAGATTTACCCGAATCCCTGAAAGCTTCGTATATAGAGTATAATTCTTCCAATTTTTCTTCTGATCTTAATCCTCTCGCCAAATTGAGAGAATCTCCAAGAGCACCTTTCTGTCTTAATAAGGCAACCAGTAACCTTTTACAGTTATGTGAATTATCCAATTCTAAAATTCTTCTATAGTTAGCTTCCGCCTCCGAAAGCATACTCTCACCATGGAAATCCCTACCGAGAGCATAACGCAAATCCACTTCATCTTTAGGAGGCTTTGAAACAAAAGCTTTTAGCTTGGAAACAAGCTCACTTCTTTTATCTTTAAATACCAGCGATTGAACATTTCTATCTTCAGGATAATTTTCTTTCAGAGTTTTCAGAACCTGCTCTGCAGACTCTTTATTCGCTAGAAGAGAATAATATTCGAAAGCCTTTATATAATTATCTTTTGCTTCATCAGGAGAACCTATTTCCCAAAGCAGCTCGCCCATTTCAAGAAAAGAGTCCGCATCAAATTCACCTTCTACTTCAACACCCCCAGAAGAAATTATATTTTTAATTTGTTCCGGCATATCTTTAGAAACAGCCGTAAGATCGGCTAGACTTCCACCTTTTTCAATAAATTCTTGCGTATATTTTCTAACCTCTCCATAGAAACCTAATTTAGAATATCCCCTTATAATGTTAAGAACTTCTTCTAAATTCTCGCTTTCTTTATAACGCTTCGTTGCGTTAACTACTAAGTTAACGGTTTCCTCTCCCAAAAATATCCTCCTTTTTTCTATAAACCTCTATAGAAATCCTCTATATACTAAAATAAACAATTTAAACAAAAAAGTCAAGTGTTATGGGATTCCCCTGTCGATTTTCAGACTAAAAATATAATTAAAATGTAAAAAAACATTTAATTCATAGAATAACAAAGCCTGAAAAAATGCAAAAATCAAATATTAAAATGAAAAATTACAAATAAAAATTCAAAAATGCATTAAAAACGAACTAAAATGAAAGACAAAAAACCTTGCATTTTAACATGTCATTTTGATTTTTAAATTTCGATATTTCATTTCCAATAAAAATGGAATTACAGTGATTCACAATTTACTTAAGCAATCACCTGACAAATATTGCAACAACTAGTGGAATTATGGAATAGCCCATAAAGTAGTAATCATTGGAAGAAAAACGGAATTCATTAATAGTGGTTCTTTTTTCTCCTACCTGGTAAGCTTTAGCGTGTAATCCCAAAGCCAATTGTTCCGCTCTTCTAATAGAAGAATGTATAACCGGAAAAACTAAAGAAAAAACATCCCTTCCTAACCTGACATAACCGCATCTCGCTTTGTGAGCCATTATAGCTCTTTTACCTTCTCTGAACATAAAAGGGATAAAACGAAAAACGAAAATCATAATCATGGGAATTTCTCTTAAAGTTTCAGATTTAAACCGGAAAAAGAAGTTAGACAAACTATCGGCAAGATCGAATGGAGAAGTCGTAAAACCAAAAAGAATAGCGCTTAAAACAAGCAGAAAAATCCGCACAGAATAAAAAAGTCCTTTGTAAAGACCCTCCAGCGTACCATTTAATCCCCCTAATCTGAATAATATTTTCCCGGGAGTTAAAAACAAATGAAAAAGAAAGGTCAATAGGAATAATATCAAAAACGGAGTTAACCCCTTAAAAACTTTCCCGGGCGGCAGTTTAGAAAATAAAAAGGGGATTGCTATTAATAAAGAAAGCGAAATATAGGCAACAGGGCCATTTACAAATAAAACAGCTATAAAAAACGTAAAAACAAAAAGTAATTTACTTCTTGGGTCTAGAGAATGAATTAAAGAATCCCGGGGATAAAAAGCAAGTTTCACTTATTATTAAGTATGCTTTTTATTAAACCCAGGAAAAGCGGAGAAGGATTCTCAAGACGAGCCTTAAACTCCGGATGAGCCTGTGTGGCCACAAAAAACGGATGATCGGGTAATTCCATAAATTCCATAAGCGGTTCGCCGCCGAGCGGTTGATGAAATCCGCTAAAAATGACCCCGGCTTCTTCGAAATCTTTTATATATTCAGGATTAACCTCGTATCTGTGTCGGTGGCGTTCAAGAACCACAGGCTCCCCTTTATCCAAAACACCCAGTCTGAAGTCTTCTTTTATCTCTTTCAATCTTTTCCCGTCATATTTCAATCTTTCCGTCTTTTCATACCACTCGAAAACTTTTGATTTTCTCTTTAACTGTGCTGCATAAGCACCCAATCTCATTGTTGCACCTATTTTTTTCTCCTCGAGAAGTTTTTCCTGCATGCCATAAAAATTTATCACTTTGTGCGGAGTAGAAGGATCTGCTTCTATAGTATTAGCTTCAGCAAGCCCCATAACATTTCTCGCATACTCAACCAGAGCAAGCTGCATACCGAGGCACAAACCAAGGAAAGGAACTTTATTCTCCCTTGCATAGCGAATACTTTCGATTTTGCCTTCAAAGCCTTCTTCGCCAAAACCTCCGGGGACAATTATACCATCCACATCTTCAAGAACTTTTGTACCCTCTTTCTCGATATCCTTGGCATCGATCCACTTGATATTGACCCCTACTTTATCTCCCGCTCCTGCATCGATAAGAGCTCTGGATACAGAAATATAAGAATCCCGCAAAGAAAACTTCCCTATATCCAGATATTTGCAAACCATTGCCACGTTAATATTTACCTTGGGATTCATCATTCCATCCAACAACTCGGTCCATCTGCTCCAATCAGGTTTTTTCTTGATAGGGAGTTTTAATCTGTCAAGCAGTTTTGCCCCCAGGTTTTCTTTTTCAAAATTAATAGGAACCTCATATATACAATCAGTGTCGGGAGCGGAAATTACGCAATCGGTTTCAATATTGGCGTATGTTTCAATTTTTTTTCTTCTCACAGGGTCAAGAGAAGTCTTGGCACGGCAGAGTATAATATCGGGGAATATCCCATGCTCCGAAAGTTGTCTGATAGCCTGCTGGGTCGGTTTGGTTTTCATTTCATCAATATGTGATGGAATTGGGAGATAGGAAAGCATCACTATAGCTAAATTTTCCTTGCCCTCCATTCGTATAAGGCTTCTTACAGCAAAGAGATAAGGCATGTTCTCATAATCTCCTATTGTTCCGCCGATTTCTACAACACCGACATCAAAACCTTCCGAAGCCTTCTTTATCCTTCTTATAATTTCATCAGGAATATGTGGTATAAACTGTACAGTCTGCCCCAAATATTTGCCGGCTCGTTCCCGATCTATAACGCTCTTATAAACCTGACCTGTGGTAATATTATTTTCCTTTGGAATATCTTTTGAGAGAAATCTCTCGTAATTTCCGAGATCCTGATCTATTTCCCCTCCATCATCGGTCACCCATACCTCACCATGCTCGGTAGGTCTTAAAGTTCCGGCATCGTAGTTTATATAAGGATCAATCTTTACAGCAGTGGTCGAATATCCATAATTTTCTATTATTCTACCTATAGAAGAGGTAGCTATCCCCTTACCAATACCGCTTAATACTCCCCCAACTACTATTATATATTTTGAAGCCATTTAACGTCTTTTCCTTTTAAAATAAAAAGGATTTCATTCATTCTCTTCTTCTACGTCGGGTCCCTCTTCTTCGTTATAGTTATCGTTATCGTTATCTTCGTTATCTTCCTTTTCTTCTTCGTCTTCGTCCATTTCTTCTTCTTCTTGTTGTTCTTCTTGTTCTTGTTCTTCTTCTTCTTCTTCTTCTTCAACTTCGGGTTCTTCTTCAACTTCCTCTACTTCTTCTTCTTCTTCCTCCTCCTCCTCCTCCTCCTCCTCCTCAAAATCAGGTCTCCCTTCTTCTTCCGCCGTTGGCACCTTTTCCTCCTCATCTAACAAAACTTCCGGAACAACTTCCATTTCTTCCATTATTTCTTCACTCCCTCCGCTTTCTTCTTTTTTCTTTAGCAACTCATCGTATCTTATCTTCTGTTCCTTTAAATATTCCCGTTCCGAAAGAACAATATTCCTTCTGTCAACATCTATCTCTATAACCTTTAATCTTAATTTTTCTCCCAGCGAATATCCTTCTTCCGGCTTCTTGATATTCTTCTTCGCAAGATGAGAAAAAGGAACGAAACCTTTCAATCCTTTACCAAGAGAAACAATCACTCCTCTGGGAAGCAATTCAAAAATTGTTCCGATAATGTTACTATCCACGGGGTACTTCTCCGCAAATATTCTCAAAGGATCATCTTTAAGCTGCTTTAAACCAAGTGAAATACGTCTTTCGCCGACATCAACTGAAAGAACCTGGCATTTGACAGTCTTACCTTTATCGAGAACATCCCGCGGGTGATTTATTCTCTGTGTCCAGGATATATCTGATATATGGAGAAGACCTTCAACTCCTTCCTCCAATTGAATAAAAGCGCCAAAAGATGTCAGGTTGACAACTTTTCCTTTAACCACTGAACCTACCGGATATTTGTCCCCTACATTCTCCCATGGATCCGGAACAGCCTGGCGCAATCCCAAAGAAATTTTGCGAGCTTTTTCATCCACTTCTAAAACTATAGCTTCTACTTCTTGTCCTACCTTCATTACTTCAGACGGGTGCTTTATATGTTTTGTCCAGGACATCTCAGAAACATGTATAAGTCCTTCGATACCTGACTCAAGCTCGACAAAAGCGCCATAATCAGTAAGAGAAACGACTTTCCCTTTAACTTGATTCCCAATCTGGTAACGTTCCTGTACATTTTTCCAGGGATCTGGTTTCAACTGTTTCAATCCTAAAGATACCCTTTTGGTATCCTCATCTACTTCTTTTACCTTAACTTTAATAGTATCGCCTATAGAAAGCATCTCGGAAGGATGGCTGATTCTTCTCCAGGACATATCCGTTATATGAAGGAGTCCGTCTATACCGTCTAATTCTATGAAAGCGCCGAACTCTGTAATATTTTTAACTGTTCCCTCTACTATATCCCCTTCTTTTATCCCCTCGAGGAATTCCTTAACCTTGGCTTCCTGTTTCTCGCTCAACAGAACCCTTCTTGATACAACTATATTTCTTCTTTTAAAATTCACCTTTATTATTCTAACATCAAACTTGTTACCAATATCAATATCCAGATCTCTTGCAGGTTTCAAATCGATTTGAGAACCTGGGAGAAAAGCCTCTGTACCAAAAACTTTTACCATAAATCCACCCTTAACCCTTCTCACCACCTCGCATTCCACAGGAGTATCCTCCTTATGCGCTTCTTTCACCTGGTCCCAGACTTTTATAAAATCTGCCTTTTTCTTTGAAATGGTGGCAAGCCCTTGATTGCCACCTATATCATCAAGATAAACATCGATAACATCTCCAACAGAAAACTTCGAGACGGCATCAAAATCATCGATAGGGATAATCCCCTCAGATTTCAGACCGACATTAACTAAAACCTCATTATCGGTAATTTTAACTATTCTTCCTTTAACCAAACCAATTCCTGGTGATTCGTTCTTCAGACTTTTATCAAGCAGTTTGGTTGCATCTTCTTCGCTTATAGGTTCAATTACAAAACTTAACTCTTCGCTCATGAAGCACTTCCTCCTTACTAGCATCAATTTCTTTTAGTTTTTTAATTACTCCTTTAATAATCCAGTCAGGGGTTGAAGCTCCTGATGCTATGCTTACCCTTTCTACATCGGTGAACCATTTATTTTTAATTTCTCTTGCTTCTTCTATATGATAAGTAACACAACCTTCTTCTCTCGCAATTCCGGCAAGTCTGGAAGTATTAGCACTTCTCTTACCACCAACTATTATTACAACATCTGATTTTTTCGCAAGTTTTTTAACTTCTTTTTGCCTTTTACTTGTTACATCACATATTGTATTAAAAACTTTAATTTCCAGAATTCTGGGCAAAAGATAATCTACAACTTTATTCAGATTGTCTTGAGATTGTGTTGTCTGTACAACAAGTCCTACTTTACTATTTTTTATTTTCAAATCTTCGGCAGAATCTATAACACGAACTTTCCCTTCCGTTTCCCCCACAATACTTATTACTTCGGGATGTTCCCTCTCTCCTATAACATAAGTTTCAT
>CAYRCN010000041.1:0-12171 GCA_964422805.1 uncultured bacterium
GTAAACAAAGAATCTATAAAAGAAAGACCTCTATTGGCAAAGGGTATTTTTAATAATAATGCACCAAGCAGAATTATCAAAATATATACGACAGATATATATCTAAAAGGAGACCATCTAATCATTTTTAAGGGAAACCTTGCTTTTAAATATACTCTCCTGCCTCATTGAGCCTTTTTCTTTTTATAAATTATCTGAGGCGGAGTACCTTTCGTAATTGCTGTTTTTGTGATTCGGCAGCCCTCGATATTTCTCATCTGGGGCAGATCAAACATTAAATCAAGCATCAATCCTTCGATTATTCCTCTCAATGCCCTAGCTCCTGTCTTCATGCTCGACGCTCTTCTGGAAATCTCATTTAGAGCCGGGCGGGTAAAAGTCAACTCAATTCCGTCCCAATTCAGAAGTTGTTTGTATTGCTTAACCAGGGCATTATTCGGCTTACATAAAATGTCAGTTAGGTCGGAAATAGACAGTTTATTCAACGTAGTGATTACAGGAAATCTTCCCACTATTTCCGGTATTAAACCATAGTGCATGAGATCGTGCGGTTCAATCCGTTCCAGTATATTTTCAGAGTCTTTTATTTCCTTCTTATCAAAAGAAGTATTAAAACCAAGAGAGTTACATTGTAATCTACTTTTAATTATATTCTGAAGACCATCAAAAGTACCTCCGGCAATAAAAAGTATATTTTTCGTATTTAAGCTAATAAATTCCTGTTCAGGGTGTTTTCTACCTCCTTGAGGTGGCACATTGACTAAAGAACCTTCTATTATTTTGAGTAAGGCTTGCTGCACGCCCTCCCCTGATACATCTCTCGTAATAGAAGGGTTTTCGGATTTTCTTCCTATTTTATCCAACTCATCTATATAAACTATGCCCTTCTCCGCCAACTCAACATCATAATCTGCCGCCTGAAGCAGTCGAACCAGAACATTTTCAACATCTTCTCCCACATAACCTGCTTCGGTCAGAGAAGTAGCATCTGAAAGAGCAAGAGGAAGCTCTAAAAATTTCGCAAGTGTTTGAACAAGAAGAGTTTTACCAACACCGGTAGGACCAATAAGAAGGATATTTGACTTATCTACCTCTATTTCTTTTGGCTTATTTTTAACCTTCTTATAGTGGTTATATACAGCTACAGAAAGGATCTTTTTAGCTTTTTCCTGTCCGATAACGTATCCATCAAGATGCTTCTTTATTTCAACAGGTGTTGGTATATCAAAATCAAACCTTCTGGGTAATTCTTTGGTCTCTTCTTCTAAAAAATCAGAAAAAAGTTCTACACAATCTTCACATATATATGTGTCGTTTTTTCCGGCTATGAGTCGGGAAGTCTCCGAATGAGACCGACCACAGAATGAACAAAAGGCGTCTTTAAACTTTTTCCTCATTAAGTATTTCCTGTCTTGTCTTGATTACTTCATCAATAAGGCCGTACTCGAGTGCCTGTTGCGCGGACATCCAGAAATCTCTGTCTGTATCGGCTTTAATTTTCTTAAGTGGTTGATTAGTATGCTCAGAAAGAATATTATTGAGCCTTTCTCTGATTTTTATAATTTCATCCGCATGGATTTCTATATCTGAAGCTACACCCCTAACACCTCCCGAAGGCTGGTGAAGAAGAATTCTAGAATTAGGAAGCGCGTACCGCTTTTTCTTTGTCCCTGCCGTCAGTATTATAGCCGCAATAGAAGCTGATATTCCTACAGATATTGTGGATATCGGAGGACGTATATACTGCATCGTATCATAAATTGCAAGACCATCAGAAACACTTCCGCCAAGGCTATTTATATAAATTTGAATTTCCTTATCAGGAGCTTTAGCCTCAAGAAACAATAATTGAGCAATTACACTATTTGATGTAGCCTGATCTACTTCCGATCCTATAAAGATTATTCTATCCTTTAAAAGGCGAGAATAAATATCGTAAGCCCTTTCGCCATGAGCTGTTTTTTCGATGACATAAGGTATCGTTAACTGATTATTCACTTGAATCCTCCTTTCTTGCTTTATTAACCAAGAAGTCCAAAGTCTTTTCTCTCAAAATCGATTGTTTTACAAAACGAATAGCATCCTCTTCTCTCAGATTTTCAAACCCTTCCTCTTCCGATTCAGCTATTTTTTCCAGCCATTTGTCCAGTTCCTCTTCTTCTACTGTCATTTTCTCTTTAAGCGCTATTGCATCAAGAAGAGCGGCCTTCCTTGCACTCTTATTGGCTTCTGCATCACTTAAACCTTGCCTATCAACCAATTTAATAAGTGTCGGACTTACCGGAAAATCTCCTGTCAGGTCCAGGGCTTTTGTTAGAATCTTATCTATCAAAACATCTTTCTTGCCTTTTTTTCTTTCTTCCTCAATACTTTTTTTAAGATTTTTCTTTAACTCATTTAGGTTGCTAAAACCCAAATCCTTTGCAAATTCATCATCTAAAAAAGGTTTAACTTTTTCTTTAATTTCAACTATACTAACCCTTACTTTTTTCCCCTCACCTTTTATGTCTTTTAGGGGAAAATTTACAGGTAGTTCAACTTCAATTTCTTTTTTTTCATCTGTTCTTAGAGTGGAAAGCTCTTTAGAAAATTCATCCTCCCCTACTTCCCATGAGTAATTACGAATTATCTCTTTTTCTTTTCTAATATCTATGAAAACAGTATCTCCTTTTCTTATTTCCCTGTTTACTGATTTTAACTCACTGTTTATCTCTCTCAATTTCTCTAATTCTTCAATAACATTGATTCCCTCTTTATCTTTCTCATCTATCTTAATAGAAGACAAATCCAAATCTATCTTTGGCGGAACATCAAGAGAAATCTCTAAACGAACTTCCTCCTTACCTTCATCTAAATTCTTAATTACCGGAGGCCCATAAATAAAAGGCTCAAATTCACTAATAATATCAACCATTTTACCCTGAATTAATTTTTGCATACTCTCAGCCCTTAGCTGCCCACCAAAACGAGTCTTTATGATATCAATAGGCACCTTTCCTTTTCTAAAACCGGGAATAGAAACTTCTTTTCTTAATTCCTCAGCCAATCTATCCATTTCTTCTTTCAAATTTTTTTCTTTAAAAGCTACAGTTAAATCTTGCAATTAAACCCTCTCTCCTTTTTTCATATTATTATCTATATGCGAGAGGGGGGATTTGAACCCCCACACTGTTTTGACTTTAGTACTGGATCCTAAGTCCAGCGCGTCTACCAATTCCGCCACTCTCGCGCCTGATTTACTGTAATTATATATAAAACGCTTAATATTGTCAACACCCGCAAAAACCCATAACCACCCCAAAAATATTCTCACACAGAGGCACGGAGAACACGGAGCCCCACCACATCCACCATTCCTAATTGTGTTTCTTAAATCCAACAACCACCGAAAAATTTAGAAAGAATTATATGAAATAAATAAAATCTTTTTTTGCTTACTGTTTGGCTCAATTTTTTCGCAAAAATCCTTGCCTTATCGAAAATAATATATATATTTATAAGAAATAGCATAGCAAGCTTAAGAACCAAACAGAAAGGAATAAAAAAACAAGAAAATCTTTGTGCTCTTTGAGTACTTTGTGTGATAAAAATAGAGTAAAATGAAAATCGAAAAATATAGTTTCGGTTCAATAACAATAAACGGTCAAGAATACACAAAAGATGTTATTGTTTTTCCAGACACAGTATTCTCTCCCTGGTGGAGAGAAGAAGGGCATAGTTTATCTTTAAAGGATTTAAAAGAAGCAATAGAAGCAAAACCATCCTTATTAATAATAGGAACAGGCGTCTATGGCGTCATGAAAATTCCAAATAAAACACTTAAAAAACTGGAAGAAAAGAACATAGATACAGTTATTGCAAAGACAGAAGAGGCCGTAAAGCTTTACAATGAAAAAATCCAAGAGAACAAAAAAGTAATTGTCTGCCTCCATTTAACCTGTTAACAAAAAGCAAAAATACAAACCAAAGTTAAAAAATAAACAAAAACCACTCATCCATAGAAAATGCACTGCAATTTTACATTTTAATTTGTCATTTTAATTTTTAGATTTTAATATTTCAATTAATAAAGCCAACAAACAAAAATTATACAATAAATTACTTTAACTGATAGGATTAACGTATTTTTTGGCAATAACTTATAATTTACAGGCTGTATTTCAACTTTAAGTTAATAGCAGGTAAAATTTTTGTTGCTTCAGGCTGATGTTCGTAGTTCTGAAAGTATGATAATCCGCACTCGAGCTCTAAAAAGTCTTTATATTCAAAAACGGAAGCTAAAGTTATCCTTTTTTCGATTGTTCCGGTTAAAAAATTCCCCCCTTTGAATTCGTTTTCCGTAGATGCTTCAACTGTCGTGTTAACAGGCCATGGAGTTGTTATCCTGTTTTCTCCTTTCCTTGTGAAGGAAAACATCCCTCCTGCTTTAAAAGCGTAAATAGGATACAGGAATCTGCAAACAAAATGGTCATAATCGCAGCCGAGTGTAGACCCAAGAGGTAATTCTTCGTCCATATATCTCTGCCAGACTTTTAAATTATCATAAACCCATCTTGTCATAAAGTTATAAGAAACAAGTAGTTGCGAACCGTTTTCAAGAAGATCTTTCCCTTGAATTCCTGCGTAAATTCCTATATGATTCGGCTCTTTCCAGGGATCAGCTTCGTACTGAAAGTCGTCGAGAAATAAGTCAAAATAAAAAAGAAATTTGCTGTTGACTGCCAAAAGATCGAAATTCCAGAAAATATTGGTATTTTGTGATCGGTTATGTTGTTCAACGAAGTATATTGTAAGCGGCGCTAACAATTCAAATGGAAAACCTAAGTCTTCACCTCCTATCAGCATACTTTCAGAAAAAGAAATGGCAAGCCAATCGGTTAACTTTATCTCAAGACGATGTATTCCAAGGTATCTGTTGATATTTGTTAGATAACCCGAAGAAGTATCGTCCCATTCATGTTCTACCCCTTCGTAATCATCCAACCTTGAAACGAAATGAGTAAACGAGAATTTTGAGTTTTTAAAGGTAAAATTAAGATAATTAAGCGGAATATTGGGTGAAAGCAAAGGGTTATTCTCAAATGCAGGCCCTATCGAAAATACATCTTTGCCGAAAGAAAATAAAATATTATCGCTTCCATAAAAAATCGAACCCCTTATAAAATCTGAATAAATGCCAAATTTTTTCCTTCTCGGATAGTAATAATCACCCCCCAAACGGCCGTAAGGAGTTACTTCTCCTCCCCAACTCTCGGATCGATACCTAAAAGTCGGATAAAATTGGACATAATTTACCGTATCCATAACTGAATATAGAGATACATCGATTTTATTAGAATCTTCAAATATAGGCGAAACACCGTATGGAAGACTAACCTCTCCTCGATCAATCCACTTCTCGCCCCTTATAGAGGGCTCTGGAAGCAACACAGAAAGATACCCTAATAGCACAAATATCATAAAAGAAGTATAAAAGATACCCCGATTTTGTCAAGACCGGGCTATCTAGAATATTAAAGACAATGATTCTATAGCGGTAAAGCCGCGAAATTCAAAAATTAAATATTAAAATGGAAAATTACAAATTAAAGTTCAAAAATGATAAAAAAAAGAAACAATCAATGCTTCTAATAACATAATAACTCTTAATTTCTTGCAGTTAAAGAAGGAGATTCTTTTGCATTTTTATTTGTCATTTTGATTTTTGCTTTTTGATATTTAATTTCTCAACTATCCCAAAAAAAAGACAGGCCAACGTACGTCAGCCTGCCCTTATTTCTTATTTTAATTAAGATTATATTACACCCAACCTCTCACCTTCATTGCATCCGCGACTCTCTTAACTGCAACCATATAAGCGGCAAGCCGGTTGTGTACTTTTTCTTTTACTCTCATATCATGAACCGCATGGAAAGCTTTGGTCATATGTTCATCAAGCTCTTTGTAAACTCTATCAAGCCCCCAATAATATCCTGCTTCGTTTTGTACCCATTCAAAGTAAGAAACTGTCACGCCACCAGCATTTGCAAGAAAATCAGGTATTACATAACAATCGTTATCATGGAGAATTTTATCGGCTTCAGGAGTTGTAGGACCATTAGCAAGTTCTACACTTATTTTAGCCTTAATATTGCCTGCATTCTTCTCTGTTATTACATTTTCTAAAGCTGCTGGTATAAGAACATCTACATCCAGCTCAAGTAACTCTTCATTACTAATTTTATCTCCAGCTAGCTTTACAACTGAACCCTTTCCCAATTTGGTATCTATGCATTCCTTTGCTTTTAAACCATTCTTGTTTAACACAGCACCTTTTGAATCAGATATAGCAATTACTTTAGAACCGAACATCTCTTCTACCAGAGAATGTGCGAATTGTCCGGCGTTTCCATACCCCTGAATGGCTACCTTAGCCTTTGAAAGATCTAATTTTTTAACCATTGCGGCTTCTCTTAAAACATACATACCGCCTTTTGCTGTAGCATCTCCCCTACCGAGCGAACCACCAACATTTAAAGGTTTTCCAGTTATAACACCGGGAGTATTATATCCGGTTAGTTTTGAGTATTCATCCATCATCCACGCCATAATCTGCGGCGTAGTATAAACATCCGGAGCGGGAATATCTTTCTTCGGACCTATAAATCTACCAAGAGCCCTTATATAACCTCTTGCGAGTCGCTCTTTCTCCCCTTCGGACATCTCTTTCGGATTACATATAATGCCACCTTTACCCCCACCATAAGGGATATCCACAACAGAAGTTTTCCATGTCATCCACGCAGCGAGAGCTCTAACAGTATCTATAGTTTCATCCGGATGCCATCTGATTCCACCTTTGGTGGGTCCCCGAGAATCATTGTACTGAACCCTGAATCCTTGAAATACTTTAATGGTACCGTTATCCATCTTAACCGGTATAGCCACATGTAATTCACGCATTGGCCACCTTAACATCTCGTGGGTACCCGAATCAAGCTTAAGAAGCTTAGCGGCTTCGTCTAATTGAAATTGTGCAATTTTAAAAGGATTCAACTCTTCCATTAAAATAACCTCCTTCAAAAGTTAAATTATTACCTACTCCCCAATTTAAACCTTTATAAATAAATTTGAATATACTCAGGTTAGAAATATTGTCAAGGGTAAAAATTCATTCTTTGTGAATTTTTATTCAGTTTTTATTGAATATGTTAGATTAGCCATCAAGGCACAAAGGCACTAAGCCTCCACCCCTTTTTGATTGTATGGTTTCGAGTTTCATGTTTCGAGTGAAAGAATCAGTGTGTATCCGTGTTAATCCATAGCAATAATATTTTCAATTTACAACTTACAACTTGCAATTCAAAATTAGACACTAAGAAGTGTCGTATTTCTCTGTGCCCTCGCGGTAAAAAATAGCCGGATAGGAGCGCGGAACATTACTATTGACAACTTCGTCTTGAACTGTATACTTTAATATGAAAATCGACTCACCTTTATTGATAAGTGGCTACATTATCATAGGAATTGGGATATTAATTGTTTTATATGCAAGAATCCCTTTTCTTTCGCATCTGCCGTGGAATATAGTAATTAAAAAGGAAAACCTTGTGTTGCATTTCCCCCTGGGCTTCTGTATTGTCGCTTCAATAATTTTAACAGTAATACTGAATCTACTTTTCCTCAAAAGATAGAGGTAAGTTTGAAAGCAGATTCTCTTGTAATTATACCAACGTATAACGAAAACGAAAACATAGAATCGATCATCGATAAAGTTCTTCTTCAGGGAAAAGAATTTGCGATTCTAATTGTTGACGATAATTCTCCTGACGGAACCGGTGATACTGTTAAAAAAATTAAAAAAAATAAATCCCAGGGAAAAGACAAAAGAGTTCATTTAATTGAAAGAGAAAAGAAAATGGGCTTGGGAAGCGCTTATATTGAAGGTTTTCGTTGGGCTCTTGAAAGACAATATGATTTCGTTTTTGAGATGGATGCCGATTTCTCTCACGACCCTACCACTCTAACAATATTAAGAAAAACTCTCATCGAAGATAACGCCGACCTAGTACTTGGATCGAGGTACAAGAAAGGCATAAACGTAGTAAATTGGCCAATGTCAAGACTTATCCTGAGTTACTTTGCTAACCTTTTTGCTAAAACGGTAACGGGCGTACCTCTTTCCGATCTAACAAGTGGATTTAAAGGAATTAGAAAAACTGTCCTCGAAAATACCGATTTTGACAAAATCGATGCCGAAGGATATGGTTTTCAGATAGAAATTCACTTTTATACTTATTGGAAAGGATTCAAAATCAAGGAAATACCCATAGTTTTTACTGAACGCAGGTCAGGAAATTCTAAAATGTCAAAAAAGATTATATGGGAAGCCTTCTGGTTAGTATGGAAACTCGGATTGCGTCGCTTAATTAAAAAAATATGACTTTTACAGTTATTATCAAGAACAAGAAAAAATGATTCAGGAAAAAAAACATTTTATAAGATTTACGATAACTCTCTTTGATATTATTATTCTGATATTCACCTACTGGTTTGCAGTACTAATAAGAGTAGCATTACCCTCTGTTTCGAATGAAATTGCGGAATGGTACTTTCCTTATTATATAAAAATATTTCCTATTTTCTTAGCAACATTCTCGCCTATTATTCTTATAAACAATCTAACTTTACAAAAATTCCCCGTCGATAAATATAATTTCTACTTAAGAACCATCATTTCCTTTTTAGTAGCCATCGGCATATCCATAGCCATACTTTATTATTTTAAATTATTTAACCAGAGTCGTGTTGCCCTTCTAATCTTCGGAATATTCTCGATAGTTCTCTTGATACTAAATAGAGAATTAATATCAAAAAGCAAGAAAAATCCAATAAATACAATTATACTTGGGAAAGAAAAAGATGCAAAAGAAATTCAAAATCTCTTCTCACTTCATGATTTCTTCGGAATCAAAATCATAAGAGTTATCGATAAAGTTCCCCAAAATTTAACAGAAATCTTGAAAAGCGAACCAATTGAGTGGGTTATAATCACGGAAAAGAAATATAAAAAACATATTAATAAAATCGAAAACCTTGGCTTAACGGTCTCATTTTATTTAACAGAAGTATTTGGAGAACCCCTCAGCTTTGTTACTCTTGAGAGTTCCTTATCCTCACCCATAATAACTTTTCACCCTACCCCACCCCACTACGCACAGCTTTTCATTAAATACATATTGGATCGAATATTGTCACTAATCGCAATAATAATTTTGTTCCCAATACTTGTTTTAATTTCTATTATAATAAAGATAACTTCAAAAGGGCCTATTATCTATAAACATCAAAGAGTAGGCATAAATGGGAAAACCTTTTTTATGTATAAATTTAGAACAATGTTTCAAAACGCAGACGAAACGAAAGAAAGCCTCTCCGCTCTGAACAAAATGGATAAAGTTGTATTCAAGATTAAAAACGATCCAAGAATTACAAAAACCGGAAGATTTCTAAGACGATTTAGCCTCGATGAATTACCTCAATTGTTTAACGTTTTAAAAGGAGATATGTCTTTCGTCGGGCCAAGACCACCTCTTTTTAACGAAGTGAAACAATATGAAGATTGGCAAAGGAAGAGACTGGCTATAAAACCCGGGTTAACTTGTCTCTGGTTAATAAGAGGGCGTTCGGACCTACCATTTGAAGAATGGATGCGATTAGATTTAGAATACATAAATAATTGGTCCTTAACCCTTGATTTCATTATTCTTTTAAAAACAATTCCTACTCTAATTTCAGGAAAAGGTGCTTATTGAAATTCTTAATTCTTATATTGGCGCTCAACTCCACAGAAAACGAAGAATTAAAAAAACTCAGAAATTTTTATCAGATGCCTCTTTTGATCGAACCTGGTTTTGTGGGAAAAGGCGAAGCTTATTTAAATTTATCTGTTATTGATATAAGACTTAACGATTTGGAAAAGGCTATGGGTGAAGCAAAAAAAGCTGCATATTATGACAGAAAAAACGAAGCTCTTTATCTTGAAGGGGTTATTTACTATTTTCAAGGAAATATAGAAAAGGCTATTTCAAAATTTGACGAAATAAATGGATGGCAGTACGTCTTTTTTCTGGAAAATCTTTACAGCTTTTCGGCAGGTAAAGAACTTTCGCCCAAAGTTTTTAAAAGCCTACCCGACTCGCTTAGTTTCTATTTTATTTTCCATGAAAAAGATACATTAAAGATATTAAACTGGATAGAAAACTTAAATTTACCTCTCTGGCAAGAATTCCTTGGTAGAGGTTACATTTGCTATAAAAGAAATAAATACAGAAGAGCATTAAATTATTTTGAAGAATCCTACAAAATACGTCCCGCAAAATATACGGGTATTTACATAACATCAACTCTATTTCAGCTTTCTGAATTTGACAGCCTTTTATCTTTCCTGGATAAAAATCCTATAAACACACCTCTTACAAATTATATCAAAGGTGAAGTCTTTTATAAAAAAGGTGAAACGGAAAAAGCGCTGCAAATTTTCATATCCGACACGAATTCTGAGTATAAAACGAATGCAATTTTCGGAGCCGGCTGGTGCACATATCAACAGGCAAAATACTCCGAAAGCGCTGAGTTGTTCAAGAAATTTCTCAAAATCTATCAAGAAAAAGAATTAGAGCAGTATGCTCTTTATAGATTGGCACGAGCTTTATTAAAACAGGGAAAAGTTGAAAGCCTTGAATATTTTAAAAGAATTGTCAAAAAATTCCCCGAGTCTCCCCTAAAAGACGATGCTTATCTGCTTCTCGGTAAAATAAACTTTCTACTTAATAATTACGATGAAGCATTTAAATGGTTAAATTCTCTCATAGAAGAATTTCCCTCTTCCCGCTGGTCCCCAAATGCTTATAAATATCTTGGTGAAATTTTTGCGATTAAAGGAAATTATGATACAGCAATTGATTATTATAATAAAATATTATCAATATCCTGGGTTTCTACAGATCTGCTAGACGAAGCGCGATACAGTATCGAAGAAATAAAATGGAAAAAAGGTAAATATTCCACAAAAATAAACATGTATAAAGCTTTCACGGACAAATATCCTGAAAGCCGCAAAACACCTGATTTGCTTCTAAAAATAGGCGAATATTATGAGGCAGCAAAAAGATATGATCTGGCCATTCAATACAACAACAAAGTCTTTTTAGATTATCCTGAATCAGAGGAATCAGATGAAGCTTTACTAAATCTCGTAAATATTTACCAGGAAATGGGTGACAGAAAAAACGCTATCGAGTTACTGGAAAAAGGCCTAAGTGAGAAACCTGAATTAAGTAACGATATTAACCTAAAATTGGGAGAGATTTTTCATGAAGCCGGCGAATTAAAAAAGTCAATCGAACATTACAAAGAAGTCAAATCAGATATTCTAAAACCTTACACTTTATATCAAATCAGTCTTATCTATCAAGAACTCGGCCTTTTCAAAGAAGCCAGAATTCCTCTTGAAAATATTATAGAAAATTTCAAAGAATCGGAATATTTAGACGAATCATACCTTCTTACTGCAAAAACTTATCTTAATGAAGGATCTTTAAAAAAAGCTATTGAGATTTTGAATGAAGGTATGCAAAATTTAAAAGACAATGAAATCGCACCCCTTTTATACTTCAAAGCCGAAATTTATTGTGAATTTAAGGATGAAGAAGCTCTTGATCTATATCTGGAAAGCGCTAATTTAACTTACAACAATAAAGAAAAAATAAAAATTTTAGAAGCAGGAAGAAAATGTGCAATCAGGCTTAACAAATATGATAAAATCGAACCGTTCGAAGATTTAATAAACGAACTAAAATCTGTAAAAGAGTGAAAGAAAGAAACAACAAATCACACGAATAACACAAATGTTTTTATTTAATAAAAAATAAGACTAAAATCTTTCTTAATCTGCTTGCTGTTATCTGTGTAGTATTTATTAATCGACTAGTTTCGATAATTTCTCAACTATCTTTTCCAATGAAGGAACATCGAAGAACTCTTTTCCTGAAATTAAATTAGCTACAGATTGGTACATCCCCGAAACAGTTTTTTTCAAATCTTTTGGTAGAGGTTCTGGTTCTATCTTAACAAAAGACTTCCAATCTTTTACATTCTTATCTTTTGCTTTCTTAACTTCTTTATACCATT
>CAYRCN010000042.1:0-11918 GCA_964422805.1 uncultured bacterium
GGGATACCCCCTTACTGATTCTCGGATATATTTCTTTGCGTAAAAAAGCTTACTTACTGGATCAATGTAAATCCAACTACATATCACCTCACTTTGCCCTGGAAAGGTTTTTCATGCGTAAACTTACTAACAAAGTCTTTACCCATGATGAAATCACAGCAGAATACTTAAAAAATAAGGGCATTAATGCCGAATTTTTCGGAAACCCGATGATGGATGACTTACAGGAAGAAAGGAAATATTCCCCGCCCAGCGGAAGGACTCTTATAGGATTGCTTCCCGGGTCAAGAAAAGAAGCATATGAAAATATGAGAAAAACAGGAAGGGTGGTTAAAGAAATTCTTGCAAGGAAAAAAATTTTGCATTTCGCTGTTGCACTTTCTCATACTATAGATAAAAATAAAATGATGGAAACTGTAGTGGAACTACGAAAAAACATTGATTTCCTTTACGGGAGTTTCGAAAGAATAGTAAAGAGCTCAAAACTTGTTATAAGTCTTGCGGGAACCGCAAGCGAGCAGGCTCTTTATCTCGAATCCCCCGTTGTATCATTCCCCGGAAGCGGAGCTCAGAACACAAAAAGAAGACTAAAGGGACAAAAGAAATTGCTCGGAGATGCGTTTATATTACTTCCGTACAAACCGGGAAAAATAGCTGATAAAGTTTTAGAAATAATCGAGAATAAAGAGTTATTGACAAAGCTTAAGGAAAAAGGGAAACAAAGAGCCGGAAAATCCGGCGGTGCAAAAAAAATAGCCCAATACATATATTCTGCAGAAGTAAAAGTCAAGAAGTCGAGCAGAGAATTCAGAAGTCAGGAGAAAAGATGAGTTTTTTGCCAGAAATCTCGTGCAAATCTAAAACAAATCAAAATATAGGGGATGTTGGGCAATCTGGTGAAAATCTGTGTAATCTCGTGGTTTCTTTAAAAAAATGAATAATAAAATTGAAGCAACAGTAATTATACCAACCTACAACAGGCTTTATGTACTCAAAAGCTGCCTTTTAAAACTTATCGATCAAACAACCGAAAACTTTGAGATTCTCCTTATAGATGACTGTTCTTCGGACGGGACAAAGGAATACATAAAGAGTTCTAATTTTCCCAATTTAAAATATATTCGACTAAAAGAACATCTCGGTCCATATTACGCCAGAAATTTAGCAATAAGGCAGGCAAAGGGAGAAATAATAATTTTTATTGATTCGGATGTTATAGTTTTCCCGGATTTTGTCGAAGACCATATAAAAATCCATAAAAAAAGAGAAGACCTCGTTCTTCAGGGAATGGTAAAGCATGTAAAAACTCTCAAAGATGTTAAGATGAATAGACTTTATATACCAAATGCTCTTTGTCTTAGAACTTTTATAACACAAAATGCGTCTGTACGAAGAAAATACCTTATAGCTACCGGTGGTTTTGACCGGTTTGGACCTGAAATGGGTTATAAAGATATAGACATGGGACTCAAATTAATGAACCTTGGATTAAAATGGAGTTATGGAATAATAAAGTGTAAGGCTTTTCACATCGATGGAAAGGTAACCGAAAAAAGTATTAGCAGTACCTTTAGCAAATGGACAAAACAGGGCTCTTCTGCATATTATTTTGTTAAAAAATGGGGCAGAAGAGGCGAGAAATACGCACGAACGAAAAAAGCTCTCTTCTTTAGCCGGTTGCTACAGACAGATAAGTGGATAGAAAAGGAAAACATACCGAAAATGATTGTTCAAAGTAAAAGAAACATCGGGCTAGCAGCAGCCGTGCTTAAAGGAATAGCCCGTTATCACTACAGAAGCAAAGGGATAAAAAAAGCAAGAAACAATGAAAGCTTCAGCAATAGTAGTAACATACAATAGGGGCTCTGTTCTAACCCACTGTATAGAAAAATTGTTCGCCCAATCGGCAGACCACTACGAAGTTATATTAATAGATGATGGTTCAACCGATTCAACCGGCGATTTAATGAAAAAAATAAAAGATAAGCGTTTTCGCTACTTTAGAAATAAAGAAAAAAAAGGACAGCCACAGGCAAGAAACAAAGGAATAAAGCATGCAAGAGGAGATATAATAATATTTGTCGATTCCGATGTTCTGGTCGACAAAAACTTTATTAACGATCATATAAATCTGCATAAAAAAAGAGAAAAGTTAATTGTTCAAGGCATGGTAAGACATATACGTAAAATCGAAGACTACGGAAAAGCTAATTGGAAGATCGACGGGCTGTGCCTTGCCGGTCTTATTACTCAAAATGTCTCTGTAAAGAAAAAATATCTTATCGAAGCTGGCGGATTTGACGAATCTTTTGGAAACACAATGGGGTATATGGACGTTGAGATAGGAAGAAGATTAAAAAACGACCTCTCATTAAAAACCATCTACGCTTTTAGAAGCTGTCTTGCCTGGCATTTTGACGGGTACGAAACGACTGATAAAATCAATTCGATTATAAAAAAATCTTACGAGAGAGGAAAAAACTCGGTGAGATTGTCACGAAAATTTGGGAAAAGCGTCGCAGCTCGACATGTAAAGAAAAGTTATGTAGATTTCATCACGAAATTTTTCGGAACGGAACATTGGGTAGAAAAAAAGGGTCTAGAGTATTTAATGTGTCACAAAAACGGTTTCTCTTACCCTTTTCTTAAATGGCTTATAAAATACCATTATAGAGGCAAAGGTATTAGAGAAGCACTTACGGAAAAAAGGATAATAAATGAAGTTAAATGAAAGCAAACTATCAGAGCTTACTGCGGGGGTTGACAAGAATTTAATGATAATTAAATTTTGGCGTCCCCATAACAAAATATAATGGATGGAAGGAGGTAAAATGAGTGTAGATTTACAAAATCTTAATGCTGAAGCGAAAGATAAAAGCGCTATAATAGAGAACCTCTTTGCAGAAATCGGTAAATCTATTATAGGGCAAAGAGAAATTGTTGAAAAAACTATAATAGGTCTTCTTACTAGGGGGCATATACTCATCGAGGGAGTTCCGGGGCTAGCTAAAACTTATATAATCAAAACACTGGCAGCAGCAGTAAAGGCGACTTTCAAAAGAATTCAGTTTACTCCCGATCTACTCCCGGCTGACATCACAGGAACGCAGATATACAATCAGAAAACTGGTGATTTTACACCTAAGAAAGGCCCTCTCTTCGCGAACTTTATACTATCCGACGAGATAAATAGAGCTCCCCCAAAGGTTCAAAGCGCTTTACTTGAAGCAATGCAGGAAAGGCAGGTAACCATAGGGGATGAGACCTACCCTTTGCCTGAGCCGTTTATGGTTCTCGCGACTCAGAACCCAATTGAGCAGGAAGGAACATATCCTCTCCCCGAAGCACAGGTGGATAGATTCAAGCAGAAACTCGTAATTTCTTATCCCAATAAAGAAGAAGAAAAGAGAATAATGAAACAACAAACAGCCGAGGAACTTCCTGTAACCAAACCTGTGGTAGATATAAAGAAACTTAACTCGCTTAGAGATTTCATTTACAAGATTCACGCCGATGAAAAAATCAGGGATTATATAATCGACATAGTTTTCGCTACCAGGAAACCTTCCGACTATGGAATTAAAGACCTCGATGTGTATATTAGATACGGCGCATCCCCAAGAGCTTCCATATATCTCTTCGAAGCCGCAAGGGCGCACGCTTTCTTACAGAGGCGTGGGTTTGTTATCCCTGAAGATGTTAAAGCTGCCGTATATGACATTCTGCGGCACAGGATAATACTATCTTATGAAGCTGAAGCAGAAGGCGTGAAAGAGGAAGACATAATAAGAGATATTTTAGAAGCAATTGAAATCCCATAATACAGCAAAGCTGCTAAGAAGAAAGTTAGAAAAATGGAAAAATTGAAAAATGGTAAATTTGGGACGAACAAAAATAAAAAAATAGAGAAAAAAATCTATGATACTATTTCACTATTTTGCTATTTCTCTATTTAACTTAGATTCTTCGAATCTAAGTGTCTAGAAATCATGGAAGAACGAATTAGAGATATACTAAAAGAAGTTAGACAAATAGAAATAGAGTCTAAAAAAGTGGTTAACACTCTCTTCGGAGGAGAATATAAAAGCTCCTTTAAAGGCAAAGGAATGGAATTCCATGAAGTTCGCGACTACTTCATCGGAGATGATATAAGGAATATCGATTGGAATGTAACGGCAAGAATGAATCACCCTTTTGTAAAACGCTTTGTAGAGGAAAGAGAGTTAACTATCTTTATAATAGCTGACTGCAGCGGTTCGGGAGAATTCGGGACAAAAAAAGAAAAGAAAAAAGATCTGATAGCACGAATAGCGGCTCTTTTTGCGTTCTCAGCCGAAAAAAACAACGATAAGGCAGGACTTTTAATGTTTTCGGATAAAGTAGAACATTACCTGCCCGCCGCTAAAGGAAGAAGGCATACTCTTCATATAATTCGTGACATTCTGCTCTTTAAAGGGGAAAGCAGAAAAACCGATCCGGTGCCAGCCATGGAATTTTCTCAAGGCGTACTTCGTCATGGATCCATAGTGCTTTTTATCTCGGACTTTTTAGGAGAAAAATTCAATGTTGACCATATAAGGATGCCTCTTTCTCTTATGGCAAAGAAATTCGACCTTATTCCAATTATAGTCCGTGACCCGCTTGAAAACGAGTTTGGGATAAACGGAAAAATAACTTTTTTTGACGCGGAAACCGAAAAAATAAGAATGTTCGATGGTAAAGAACTAACCGAGAAATTAAAAGAAATCCGAGAAGCCAGAGACGAAGAAATGAACCGATTGTTTAATATAAACGGTCTCGACAGAATAGAAATCGCAACCGGAGAAGATTATGTCGGCTCCATACATCGTCTCTTCCAGAAGAGGCTGCCTTGATTGTATTATATATCTTCTCGGTACTAACCCTGACGCTAACGCCCGATTCTCTAACGGTGGGAGACACAATAGTTGCGAACTTGAAAGGAAAACTGCCTGACTCGGTTTCAGTTATAATGCCTGATTCCTTCCCCGACATACTAATCCTGGACTCGCTTACAAAACTCAACGACACTACGGCTACGGTAAAATTTACATCATTTTCAACTGGACCGCAGGATTTTAAACTAAAAATAAACAAAGACACTTTGAATGCAACTTACCTTGTCAGCTCTGTACTGGAGCCTGAAAACAAAGGTTTATCACCTATCTGGGGACCTTTTGGGTTCTTCAACTGGCATTATCTATTGTACTTGTTGATTATCCCGATCGCTCTAATATCTTATCTTTTATTCAAAAGATTAAGAAATAACAGAACCACATTTATTGAAACCGAGCAGATAGAGCCTGCAGAAGAGGCTCTCAAGAATTTGAAAATACTGGAAGAAAAAACCTCTGAATGGGACTGGAACAAACTTTACACCGCTTTATCTTATATTTCCAGAAGATACATAGAAAGGAAAGCGAAAATTCCTGCCGTTGAAGCTACCACTTCTGAACTGCTTCCTTTAATCAAAAAAGAAGGACTCGATTTATTCTTTCCTCTAACAAGACATTTCCCGGAATGGGACCTAATAAAATTTGCCGATGAGGAATCAACCCAGGAAAAATTCGGATATGATGTAGCACTCCTAAGAACAGTGATAGACCAAATGGAAAAAGAAGAGGAAAAAGATGATTCACTTCAATAATCCTTTTTATTTAATTGGTCTTGTTTTGCTGCCTCTTTTTTACTTTCTAAATAAGAAAAGGATTTCAAGTTCTATTCTCTATTCCGATACTTCGTGGGTAGGGATAAAACCCGCAAGCGAATTTTACACCAAATTAGGAGATTACTTAATATTGGCAATCATGGCATTTTTGTTTGTCGGCCTTGCCCGCCCTCAAAAAGGATACGAAACCGAAATAATACACAAGCAGGGAATCGATATTATCCTGGTAATGGATATTTCCGGTTCCATGAGAGCCGCCGATTTTACACCTAATCGCCTGGAAGCGGCAAAAAAGCTGGGAAGCGAATTTGTCGATATGAGAAGCGGGGATAGAATAGGGCTGGTCGTATATGCAAGAGAAGGATTAATACAGGCTCCTTTAACTCTCGACCATGAATTAGTAAAAGAACAAATAAAATCCCTTGAATTCGATCTCCTGCCTGACGGTACTGCAATTGGGATGGGGATAACTTACGGAACTTTTCTTCTCTCAAATTCAACCAGCAAAACTAAAATTATTGTTCTACTCACCGACGGGAGAAATAATGCCGGCAACATCGATCCGGAGACGGCAGCAAAGAACGCGCTTGATGCGGGAATAAAGATTTACGCTATCGGAATCGGTAAAAGGGGAGAAGTACCTTTCCCTGCACAGAATGCTTTTGGAATCACGCGCTATGTCAATGCAAATTTCGAAATAAACGATGAAGTACTGACGAGAATCGCAGACCAGACAGGGGGAGAATATTTCCGGGCTACCTCCGGCGAAACGCTAAAAGATATATATGAAAGAATCGACAAAATGGAAAAAACAACTTTTAAGGTTGAAAAAATCTCAAAGTACAACGAGAGACTGCACCTTGCTTTAATTCCAGCTCTAATTTTATTCATGATTATTTTTATAGAGCCTGTAGTCGTAAGGAGGATACCATAAACTGGGCGAAGCCGGTTTTTCTGCAATTTCTCTATCTTGTACCACTTGCGATAATATTGGTACTCTACCGACGAAAGAGAAACAGAAAAATAATTAAAAGTATCGCAGATGCTCCACTGCGTGATGTCATATGGAAAGAAAACAAAAAACTTTCTCTCTGGAAAGAAATTTTACTTATATTATCATTAACCTTCTTAATCCTGAGCATGGCCAGACCAAGGTGGGGGAGAATTTTATCAATTACTCAAGCAGAGGGTTATAACGTAGTTTTTGCTCTCGACGCGTCTTCAAGCATGTTAGCACAGGACGTTAAGGGAGGACGCATCAATAAGGCGAAAGAATCAATCAAGGCGGCGCTGGGGCAATTACCGGGAAGCCGCTTCGGTCTTGTGGCTTTTTCCGGAAAAGCTTACAAATTATGCCCTTTAACTACTGATGTAAATTCCTTTAAACTCTTTGTCGACCTCGTAGAACCTTCTCTTATACCAACAGAAGGAACCGACATAGGGGCGGCTATAAGAAAGTCTATGGAATTGTTTCCCGAGCAAATTAGCGGGTCAAAGATTATCATAATAGTAACCGACGGAGAAAACACCCGCGGAGATCCGAGAGTGGATGCCCTGAACGCAAGAAAAGAAGGGGTAAAAATTTTTACAATATCTGCGGGAACAAAAGAAGGCGCTCCAATTCCACAGTTTGATGAAACCGGCAAATTCTCAGAATACTTAAAAGACGAAAATGGCAAACCCCATATATCAATCGTTAACCAGGATATGTTAAAATTAATAGCACAGGCAGGGAACGGGGTTTTCTTAGAAGGGGAGGGTGTAGAATTAGGCATTTTAATAAAACTTTTCCATGGCCTTAGAACCGGACAATTTTCTTCAGAGAAAGTTGAACACTACCAGGAAAAATATATCTTCTTTTTAATCCCGGCTCTTTTATTTCTTATAATCGCAACCCTATTAAAAACGGAGGAGAAATGATACTGCTGTTTTTAATCGCTCTTGATATGTCTCCTTTAGTGAATAAAGCCAATAAACTTTATAAAGAAGAAAAATACGAGGAAGCTTACGAGATATACAAAAATGCTTCGATACTCAATCCTGATAATGAAAAAATAAAATTCAACCTGGCGGATTGCGCCTATATGCTAAAACGATATAGAGAAGCAGGTGATGAATTTGCCAGGTTAACCGTTTCCAAAGATAAAAATTTAAGAGAAAAGAGTTTTTACAATCTCGGCAATGTTTTTATGGAAGCAAAACAGTATGACCAGGCAATTTCCTCATATAAACAGGCTTTGCTGCTGAACTCAAAAGACCAGCGAGCTAAAAGAAACCTTGAAATAGCCAAGATGATGAAACAACAACAGCAAAAAGAAAAAGACAAAAAAGAAGATAAGAAACAGGATCAGCAGCAGCAACAACAACAACAACAGCAACAACAGCAACAACAACAACAGCAAAAAAAACAACAACCCACGCCTCAGGATAAAATAAACGAAGCGTTGAAAAACGAACAAAAAGAAACAATGAAAAAAGCCCTAAAGCAGAAAGGCGGAAGGGAAGAAGACGCAGGAAAATGGTGATATTAATCCTTCTTTCTCTAACTTTTACAGCTTCGGTGGACCAAACAGTAGTTCCTGTAGGAGAGTCATTTAACGTAACTGTAACCATTGAAGGCGAAGACCTCTCGAGTGTAGGGACTCCTTCCGCTCCGAGTATATCCGGGATTGATATTCTCGGTTCCTCGAGGTCGCAATCTACTCAGATAAATTTCATCAACGGTAAACTTTCAAAATCAACAAGCTACATCTATGACTATCAGATGATCGCAAGAAATGAGGGTCAATTTACAATCCCTGCTTTCACTTTAACATATGAAGGTAAAAAGTACTCGACAGACCCCATAACAATCAACGTCAAAAAGGGAATCGCTGGCAGAAGCGTTACACCCTCTCCTCCCACCAGGTCACCGGACTTCACAACGGAACCAAGAGATTTTAGAGCCGTTTTTCTTGAAACCGAAGTTTCAAAAAGTTCAGTATATCCGGGCGAGCCTATTGTCGTCACCCATTATCTTTACGTAAAAACCTCTCTTTCTGACGTCCAGTTAACCGGACCTCCGACTTATGAAAATGTATGGGTTGAAAACATACAATCACCCACAAGATTAAACTTTACGACAACAACAAAAAACGGAATCAGATATCAAAGATCTCTGATAAAGCAGGATATTTTATTCCCTCTCGGAGAAAAGAACGTTCAAATCAATCCGTTTTCGATAGAGGTTATAATAAGAGGAGATATGTTTTCATTTTTTGGTGAAAGAAAAGCAGTTTCATCCGAACCCAAAACAATACCGGTAAAACCTTTCCCTTCAGAGCGCCCACCCGGATTCATCGATGCGGTAGGCAAATTAAATATTTCCTCAGAAATAGATACTTTAAACATCAGAGTCGACTCTCCTTTTTCCCTTAAAATAATTGTCGGGGGAGAAGGGAACCTGAATCTTTTATCTGCTCCAAAGTTTCCCGATTCAAGAAAACTAAACTCTTATCCTCCGGAATCCAAATCTAACACTAAGATATCGGGGGGGACTCTAAAGGGAGAGCGGATTTTTACTTACCTTATAACCCCAAAAGTTTCGGGGATAATCGAGATCCCCGAGATAAAATGGGCTTATTTCGACATCCAGAAGAAAACTTTTGTTAGTAAAAAGACAGGTCCCTGGCAGATTCAGGTAAGACCAACAGGAGAAATAGGCTCAGGAGAGCAGGAAACGAATAAAATAAATAAGGACATAGCCTACATTTTGCCCGTAAGGGAAAAAACGGTCTCGCTGATGCCAAGATTTTTCCCTCTATACTTCTTACCTTCTTTCATTTTACTTATATTAGCATTTTATTATGTAATAGACATTAGAAAGACACTTGGGGATAGTCGTTACGCAAGTCTAAAAGTAATACCGAAACAATTAAAAAGCGGATTTAGAAAATTAGAAAAAGAAATACATAACAATAACGTTATTCAATTTTATGAAGATTTGACCCTTGTCCTTCTAAAATTCATTAAACTAAAATTTCATTTGAATGTTTTCGGAATGAAAAAGAAAGACCTTCTTTCCGACCTTAAAAACAAAAAGGTGCCCGAGAAAGCCCTCAACCTAATTGAAGAAATACTAATTAAAAGCGAAACTGTTCGTTTTACATCCTTAAAGCCTGCTAGAGAAGAAATGTCAAAGGATTTACAAAAATTCAGAGAGGTTATTAATGCTTTATATTAGCATTCTAATGCTTTTTTCTCAAACTGCTCAAACGGCGGAAGAATATTATAAAAGCGGCGAATACGCAAAAGCTCTCGAAGAATATAATAAATATCTCGATAGAGACATCCATAATGCGGAGTTATATTTAAACATAGGCAACTGCTACTACAGAATGGGAGATTTTGGTAAGAGTCTCCTGTACTACAGAAGAGGATGGTTCCTCGAGCCCTCTAATGAAAATATCTTAAATAACATATCTCTTTTTAAAAAGGAAGAATCGAACCCAAACCCATTTATTTCTTTCTTCTCGGGAATTATCGATAGAATTCCTCTGCGGATTTTTTCTTACCTTCTTATCTTATCTTTTTCCCTTTTAATTATAAGTATTGCAATACGACTTATCCAAACGGTAAAATTAATTAATTTTCCGACCAATCCTTTTCTTACTTTAGCCGGTTTGTTTTTTGTTTTCTCTCTCGTGGGTTTTTCTATCTGGTACGGCAGGGTAAAATCTAAATGGGTGGTTACCACGGCTACCACCATCGCATACAGCGGTCCTGACGAAGAATTCAAGGAACTTATGAGAGTCGACAAAGCGGAAGAAGGTTCTCTCGTAAGAGAAGACGGCGGTTGGTGGCTTGTTCACTTCCGTTCCGGGGAGGGGGGATGGATAGATTCGACCACTGCCGAGCTTGTGATACCGTCTTCGAGAAATTGAACCACAAAGGACGCAAAGAGCACAAAGAGAAACAACAAATTACACAAATATTTTATTTTGTTGTCTTTGACTAAAACCTAAAACCCAAGACCTAAGACCTATGTTCTCACACAAAGGCACCAAGACACAAAGTTTTTTATTTTTTTTAAGCTAACAGCTAAAAGCAAAAGGCTAAGAGCTTAGTTAAACAACAAATCACACAAATAGCACGAATACTTTATTTACCTTTTTCTCGAAACACGAAACACTGACTCACACAAAGACACAAAGATTTTTGTTTGTTTTCCCTGTGTTCTTTGTGGCTTTGTGTGAGTTTAATTTAGGGTTGGGAGATGGGTTTTAAACAACATTATTCTTTTTTCTCTGTGTTCTCAGTGAGTTTGTTTTTTCTCCGTGGTCTTTGTGGTTCAATAATTTTTTTGGGGGGTGGGGTGGAATCCTTGACAAACAAAACTAAGGGGATATATTCCATGAGTATTAAGGTTAACTTTAAGGAGATGCAAAATGTCCGATAAATTAAAAAATTGGTTTAAAGAAAAAGAAGAGTTTCAGTTTAAAAGTAAAAACATTTCAGAAGAAGTATTTTCCAAATTAGAAGAGACAGCAAAACAATGCAGAGGGGATATAATGAAAATGACAACAGTGGCGGGTTCGGGACACCCCGGCGGTTCAATGTCTTCTATTGATATATATACTGCTGTTTATAGTCTTGCCAATATGCCAAATGATGAAATAGTCGTAAGCCACGGGCATACTTCACCGGGCGTATATTCGATTCTCGGCAGGCTTGGAATTCTTGATACGGAAGAAATTCTGGCGTTTTTCCGTCATATATCCGGTCCTTATGAAGGACACGTAGAGTCTCATCTTCCTGGAATAGTTTGGTCCACGGGAAACCTGGGACAGGGGCTTTCCGCAGCATGCGGTTTTGCAATGGCAAAAAAACTTAAAAATGATAACTCGAGAGTTTTTGCTCTTATGAGCGATGCGGAACAGGCAAAGGGTCAGGTTGCAGAGGGTAGAAGATTTGCAGCAAAATTCAAATTAAACAATATAACAGTAGTTATTGACGATAATAACAGGCAAATATCCGGAAAAGTCGAGGACATAATGCCCATAAATATTAAAGAGGACTATCTTGCCGATGGCTGGAAAGTCCTTGAAGTTTGCGGGCACGATATTAAGGCGTTATACGAAGCGATACACACGGCAATTAATGATACTTCCGCTCCTTATGCAATACTCGGGGATACAGTTATGTGTAAAGGAGCTTCTTTTATAGAGGGGAACGAAGGCTATCACGGCAAAGC
>CAYRCN010000043.1:0-11806 GCA_964422805.1 uncultured bacterium
CCGAACTATTGGATTTATGCGACCAAATGGGCTTTATCGTAATGGATGAAGCATTTGATGTCTGGGAGATAGGCAAAACCAAATTCGACTATCATCTAGCTTTTGAAAAATGGCATAAAAAGGACCTGGAAGCCTTAGTCAAACGAGACCGTAACCATCCAAGTGTTTTCATCTGGAGTATAGGAAACGAAGTTATGGAACAATGTGATAAAGAGGACAGCAGCGGTTCGGTCTTAGCTAAAAAGCTGGCATTAATTGTAAAGAATCTCGACCCAACGCGTCCAGTCACATCGGCATGCAATGGGACGGAACCCTCAAACCCCGTCATCCGGTCAGGTGCTCTGGATTTAATAGGGTACAATTATAGCCATGAGAAATATCCGGAAATTCCAAAAATATATCCGGGGAAAGCTTTTATAGCCGCAGAAACAAATTCAGCTCTTGCAACCCGTGGTTCGTACGATATGCCTTCGGACAGCATAAGACGCTGGCCTCCGCGCTGGGACCTGCCGTTAGTGGATGGAAATCCGGATTACACCTGTTCGTCTTACGATAACTGCAGTACCCCATGGGGAACGACTAATGAAGAAACCTGGAAAATCGTAAAAAAATATGACTTTATTTCCGGCATGTTTATATGGACCGGATTCGATTATTTAGGAGAACCTACCCCGTATGACTGGCCGGCACGCAGTTCCTATTTTGGCATTATGGATTTAGCCGGCTTCCCTAAAAACGGCTTTTACTTTTACCAGAGCGAATGGACAGATAAGCCCGTTTTACATGTTTTTCCCCACTGGAACTGGAAGGAGGGAAGTATAATAGACGTATGGACTTACACTAATTATGATGAAGTAGAGCTTTTCCTGAATGGAAACTCGCTGGGCAAAAAACAAAAAACCGAAGATGATTATCAATTAGTGTGGCGACTAACCGATACAACACCCGGTACAATAAGAGCCATTGCGACTAAAGAAGGGGAAAAGCCCCTTATAAAAGAGATAAAAACTGCCGGAGAGCCGGCGAGGATTACTCTTGAAGTAGATCGTAACCGCATTCATGCCGACGGAAAAGACCTTTCATTTGTAACCGTAAAAGTGGTGGACGAAAAAGGGACATTGGTCCCCCACGCTGACAACCTTATAAATTTTGACATACAGGGAGAAGGTTTTATTGCCGGAGTTGACAACGGAAGCCAGACAAGTCACGAGCCTTTTAAAGCAAATTACAGAAAAGCATTCAACGGAATGTGTCTTGTAGTTGTACAGGCAAAAGAAAACTGCGGAAAAATTTCTCTTTCCGCCACTTCCGAAGGATTAGAACCTGCTTCGGTGAACATAGCGGTGAAATAAATCTTTTCCGTTTATTTCACGAGTTTATATATCGCGTAACTTTGTGCGGGCGTGACAACCTGATACCTGTCTTCCTGAATTTCCATTATCATTTCAGTTCCTGCCAATAGTTCATAACGGCTAATAAGAGGCTTCAAGCTGAAATTAGCTTTTTCTTCCCTTCCGGCAGGATTCAGTATAACCAATATCATCTCTTCGCCGCAGGCACGTGCGTAAATAAACGGATACGTATTTTCTTTTGCATAAACTGGTACAAATTCCGCATACGCGGTTAAGGCTTTTTCTTTTTTTCGTAATTGGATTAGCCTTTTTACCCTGTTTAACAAGGAATTGGGTTCTTTTTCCTGATCTGCCACACTGGGCGCATCTTTCGCTGTATCGACAGGCAAATACAATTTTTCTGCGGAAGCAGTTGAAAAACCTTTATTTCTTCCTGATGTCCACTGCATGGGAGTTCTACCCCCCGCTCTCGGCTTGTAAGCACCTTCAACATAGGGCAATCCGTAAAGCTGACGCATACCAATCTCGTTACCATTAAAAATAAAGGGGATTCCCGGCATTGTAAGAGAAAAGGCAAAAATAATCTCGAGGTCATCGGTCGAACGTCTAATATTCAACCTTGAAAGGTCGTGATTACCAAGCGGAAGATTAATATACCCTTTACCTTTGGTTTTCTCATATTGGTCTAAATAGCTCTTTAAGAAGTTGGTAATATCTCCTTTACCCTCTTTATCAAAGAAGCTGTACCCTTCTGAATATCCGTTAAGGATTCTCCAGTTTTCTTTCTGTAAAAGGTCATTGTAACCCTGAAACCAGTGATAAAAATCGGCATGGAAACCGCCACGGCTCAGGGCGGATGCGGGATATGACCATTCTGCAACCATGAAAGCATCGGGGTACTCTTTATCGATGATATTGCGTATTTTATTCCAGAATATTTCAGTTCCTTCATCTCTTCTGCTAAAACCCTCATCACCTTCTTTAACATGAGCGTTTTTAACCAGGGCGCCTGCCATGTCGGCTCTAAAACCGTCAGCACCCATATCCATCCAAAACCGCAGAACTTTTTTCAATTCTTCCTGCATAGCAAGAACATCCGGGTGATCGATTGGCAGCATCCAGTCTTCACAGGGCTCAGCAAAACCAAAGTTCAATGCCGGCTGGTTCCAGTAGAAATTACTCAAAAATTGGCCATTGCGTCTGCTATAACCCTGGATAAATTTAGCTCTATATTCCTCCGGCGGATTCAGCCAGGTATTATTAGTCCAGATATACCAGTTGGAATATTCATTTTTTTCTTGTTTCGCGGATTCCTGAAACCACGGATGCTCGATACTTGTGTAACTTATAACATAATCGAACAATATTTTTAATCCATGTTTTTCTGCTTCTTCGAACATACGTTTCGCATCGTCGTTTGTGCCGTAACGTGGAGCAACTTTGTAATAGTCCGAAACATCATAACCTGCATCGTTAAAAGGAGAATCGAAAAACGGATTTATCCAGAAACCGTCTACTCCGAGACTTTTTACATAATCTAACTTTTGAATTATTCCCGGCAAATCACCAATTCCATCCCCATTGGAATCGTAAAAAGTCTGGGGGTAAATCTGATAAAAAACTGCCGTATGAAGCCAATCCGGGCAGGCAGGAATGCTATACTCGCCTGTAATTATAGCTGAATTAATAGACAGAGTTCCTTCTTCGGCACCCTGACATCCCAATATTATAAGAAAAAAAGCAATAAAAATAGCTATTTTACGTATCATTTTTCCCTCCGTTTTCTTAAAACACCATGTTATCTATTTACTTATTTAAACTTAATTGTAAGTTTTTTACCCTTATATAAAATAACCTTATCAGGATTCTCTGTTATCTCTACTCCCGTTCCATGCCCCTCTTTTACAAGAAATATTTGAAAATTTCTTTCCTCAAGCATTCCAGGAAAAACCCCTTTTCTATCACCAATAGTTAGTTCCTGTTCTCCGTCATCCCAGTAAAAAGGAATAGTCGCGTATACACCTTTTTCGTAATTGTAATTATCGTTTTCATCTTCATATAACGTAAATTCAGCGTCAGCGCCAGGGTATATTCGAAGTTCGATTGGATCAGCTTTTTTCTCCTCTGCGTATTGAATAAATGGACCCATCGGAATTATTGAGCCTCCCTTAACAAATAACGGGATTTTACTAATAGGGGCATCGGCAATAATTTTTTGTCCTCCTAAATGGGTTTTTCCTGTCCAGAAATCTACCCAACTACTTCCGGCAGGCAAATAGATGTCTCTTGTTTTCTTTCTTTCCTCGACCGTTTCTTCTTTTTTGAATATCTCCGGCGTTTTCCAGTAAAGCTTCATCTTTGCCGCGCCCGTAGAACGGTTCTGCATCTCCAGGACAAAATCGTATTCCCTGCCCTCTTCCAATTGCACAAAATCCGTATACTGTTCAACACTTGTGTAAATAAAGGGAAGTTCTTTTCCGTCCAGGATAATTCGCTTAACGTCATAACTTTTTAAATGAAATTGATATTTACCTGTTTGGGATGGAATAAGTTTGCCCTCCCACCTGACGGAAAAAGCGGAATCGGTCATATAATCCGGTCTGCCCGTATACCAGAGATGATTAATGTTTGATTCAACCTGTTCATGAGACAGGTTCTTGAATTCAGGATCTTGATAATATTTGGCATGAATGCCCTGTTTTCCGTCATTCGTCCGGAAATGTTCCGGGCTTATAAGTACACTATGCTCTGGCGGCCGATGAACCATATATTCCGTTACCGGACAGACCATTATAGCCGGGCCAAACATAAACTGATCATCGATTGAATAGGTTTTCACGTCATCCGTAAAATCCATGGGTAAACCACGCATAATCGTATAACCATAACTGGTAACCTTCCAGGCAAGCGAATAGATATAGGGAAGCAATCTATAGCGTAAATTATCTATTTTTATCATCGATTCTGTGAATTCGCCGAATTCCCAGATCTCCCGTGGTGTTTCGGACCCATGTGCGCGGAAAATAGGACAGAAAGCTCCAAACTGAAACATACGCGCATAAAGTTCCTGGTAAGCAGGATCCTTACCACCACTGTTAAAAACGCCACCATAAGCACCTATCACAAAAGCACCAATATCAAAAGTCCAGTATGGGATACCTGACATACAAAAATTAATACCGGCAGTAATCTGTTTTTTATAAATTTCCCAACTGGCTCCTATGTCACCCGACCAGGTAGTAGTTGCATCCCGCTGCTGACCCGCAAATGCTGAGCGGGTGAGTATGTAAACTCGCTTTTCATCTGTCTTTTTTCTCTGGTTTTCGTATAAATCATCCATCATAACCAGAGAATAAGCATTTAGATACCTTGCCCAACTTCCGCGATGATTTATACCAACCTTTTTCATTTCATATTCCTGGGATTCTTTCATCGTCGCGTTTACAATATCCGGTTCCGGAGAGTCAATCCAAAAGGCGTCGGCACCTATAGAAAACAATCCCTTCTTTAAATATTTCCAGTATACGTCATTAGCCTCTGGGTTAAAGGCATCGTAATACTTAAAACTTGCCCATCCCACTACGTCGAAGAGATATCCTTTCTTCTGCATTTCTTTATAAATTTCGGTATTAGTTCCAAGTCCCGGCCAGATAGAAAACATAATGTGATAATTCAAATCATGAACCGAGTCTATCATCTCCTCAGGAGCAGGATATCTTTCTTTATCGAATACCATGCCACTCCATTTATCGTTACCTCCCCAGTATTGCCAATCCTGGATAATATTATCGATAGGAATTTTCTTGCGGCGGTACTCTTCAGCGACACTTAACAATTCCTCCCGGCTCACGTAGTGTTCTTTGCTCTGCCAGTATCCATACGCCCATTTACCATACATGGGAGCCTGTCCCGTGAGGTTTCTGTAAGAAGCAACAACTCCATCCATGTTCTCGCCATAAATAAAATAATAATCGATATTATCACCCACATCTGACCAGAGATAAGTTTCTTTATCGTTATCCTCAAAGATAGTTTTAGAGTAATTATCCCAGAGAATTCCGTATCCCAGGGTTGAAATAAGAAACGGTACGACTGCGTCGGTATTTGTTTGCACAAGTACAACTTCACGGTTGCGATAGTTCATATATCCGTATTGATGTTGCCCAAGCCCATAAATTCCTTCATCCGGGGTAAGGAAAAATTTTTGTCTAATACTGAACGCCTTTTCATATTTATACTTAACAGGTGTAATTTTTGCTTTTCCTTCTTCTTTTAAAATAATTCCGTTATCGCACTTTAAATACTCAATATTTCCGTCTTCTTTTGATATATTCAATATAATTTTTTCTGAACCAAGCATGACTTCTTTGCTATTTTCTTTAAACTTTACTTTTATATCCGGAAGAGCATTGTTGATAACAACCAAACTTAATTTCTCCCCCGATTCATTAGGTAGCCATTTAAGAATTCTAACAATATTGTCCGCATAAAATTGAACTTTTACGTTTAACTCGTTAGTCTCAATCTGAACTCCGTTTTCAATTTGTTTGACAGTCGCAGGAGATGCTGAAATTTGAAAAACTATTAAGGTTAGGATTAAAATAAAAAGAAAAATTTTTCTATTTTCCAATGTTCCTCCTTTTAGTTAAACTATTTTTTGTCTATTTTAGCCCACTTAAAATCAATATAGTTTAAATTTATAATTCCGTCAAGTGTTGTTAAATCTTGCCATCAAAGTTCTCTCAAGGGTTGTGTGCTATGTGTTTTATAAACTTAACATAAGTATATGGCCCGGCTATTTGTAGTCAAGAAATGGGGTCAGAGTATTAAAAACAGGTATTGACAACTGGTCAAAGGTCATTATACTTAAATTAGTTATGGAAAAAAGTCTAATCAAAAAAATACTTGAAAAAGCGGAAATAAGATTGAATGTTGACGCCAAAGAAAAATTCCAAATAATAAACGAATTAGTAAAAACCCTAAAGGTAGATAAAGATAAAGAAGAAATGCTTATAAACGCAGTTGTCCAGAGGGAAAAAATCGGTTCTACCGGTATAGGTAACGGTATAGCAATACCTCACACAAGGAGTCTTGTAATCAAAGAATTAATGGTGGCAATTGGTCGTCCCAAGAAACCAATAAATTTTGGTGCTCAGGATAAAAAAAAGGTAAATCTTGTTTTCTTATTAGTTGCTCCTCCCTATGCATACAAAAGAGAATATCTAATACTACTGGGTAAAATAGCAGAAACTTTTAATGAAATTTCTGCTGACGAGAAATTATTCTCAGTAGATAACGAAAAAGAGTTTAAAGCCGAACTCAGTAAACTTTTTGGAGTGTAGATGGATAAACAACTTTTACTTTTAATTTCCCTGCAGGAACTGGATATTTTACGTAAGGATAGAATAAAAGAAGAAGAGGTCGGTTTTGAGATAGATAATATAAAAAAAATGGAAGAAGCAAGGGCGAGTATTGTCTCTCAGCTAAAAGACCATATCTACAGGAAATACAGCAGACTAACCAAAAGATATGGCAGTGCGGTAGTTCCTGTAGTAAACAATATATGTCAGGGCTGTTACTTACTTCTACCCACACAGATGATATCAGCTGATCAGGAAAATAAGTCAGTGATTACCTGTCCCAACTGCGGAAGAATATTATACTGGATTGACTGATTTTTTTGAGTTCAGTCAATGTTACTTCCCAAAAATATTTTCCAAGAAATACCCTCACTTAGAAAAAACAAATTAAAAAACAATCTTTTTGAAATTAGATTCCAATCCGAAGTCAATACTTTTAATAAAAAAAACGATACTGTTTACCTTTTACTTAAAGATACAGAAAAAAGGTCAAAAGCTAGCATACTTGTTCATGGCCTCGGAATGGAAATTGGGTCAAAATGGGACACCTATTTACGCGTCGTACCCGAAACAATAGGAGCCTGTTATATAGATCTCCCCCATCAGAGACACAGGAAAACTAAAAGAGATTTACTGACTTCGTTTGGTGACGGAATCTTTACACTTAATTTTTTCAGGCAAGGAGCTCTAGATATAATCAAAACAGTAAATATATTAAAAGATCTCGGTTATAAAGAAATTTCTATAATTGGAATAAGTCTGGGCAGCATGTTTTCCATTATGGCAATGGCTCTTGATAAACGGATTGAAAAGGGGGTTTTCATCTTATCCGGAGGTGATCACAGTATAATTACATGGAAAAGTCCGGTTATGTACAAATTAAGGGAAATATACAAAAAGAAAAACATAACCCGTGAGAGTTGCCAAAAAGCGAGAGCCATACTTAATCCTTTTATCGAATCCGTAAAAGAATGCAAAAATCCATTCGATATTAAAAGCAATATAATATGTCTTTATTTCGATCCTCTTTCTTTCGCGCCCCTAATAGAGCCGGAAAGAGTCCTCATGATTAATGGATTGTTCGATTTTATTATTCCAAGACAGGCAACATTACGTCTGCACAGGGCTTTAGGTAAACCTAAAATAATCTGGTTTCCAACAGACCACCTGTATCTTTATGTTTTTAGAAACAAAATAATCTCATATATTAAGAGTTTTTTAAGATAATCAGAAAGAAGCCAAGCGCCCAAAAGCCCATAAATTGTTGGTCTGTTGGTCTGTTAGACAGTTAGTCTGTTTTCTACTACGAACTAAATCCTAACCCCTAAACCCTGAGCATAACGCTCACCTAGCGTAATAAAACCATTTTGCTACTTTTCACAGATTTGCCAACTTCCAGCGTACAAATATAAATACCACTTGGCAATTCAGATCCATCAAATATTAATGTTTTTTTACCGGCACTTTGTTGTTCGCTTAACAGAGTTCTGATTTTCTTACCTGTAATATCATAAACGGAAAGTTGAACATGATTTTCTTTTTCTAAATAATAATCTATGGTTGTAACTGAAGAAAAAGGATTTGGGTCATTTCGTATTAGATTGAAATCACCAACGGGAGGTGAGACCGATGCTCCTTCAAGCTCCGGTGTATCCCATGGAATCCAGGGGGAAAGATCTGGATCGTAAGGACTAATCTCGATATTGGTATTCGTGCTTGTGTCCCCAAGGAGAAATTTCTCTACGAAGGCTATTATTTCCGGCCGCTGACTCTCCGGAAGCACGCAGTGGTCATCGTGGCCAACTTTTGAAAAGCCGAACCTGTCCGGTACCCCGAACGCTTTCCAGACCTCGTGCGCAGCCTTGCACGAGACGTGACCGGACTCTTCTGCCAGCCATATCATAGTGGGATTTCCGATCAATAATAAAGCGCGGGGAGCTATCATTGCCATCACTTCGTGATGATCGTATGGTAATTTGGTGACCGCATTGTTAAATAGGTAGATGTCCTGGTAATACCAGTACTGACCCTGCGCGTTCCTAAGTGTTTCTACACCGCTCAAGGTCTCTGAGACGCGCCATGCCGCGTCCCCACCGCCGCCGGGTTCCTGTGGAATAGTAAGTGCTATACGCTCGTCTAACGCCCCGGAAAAGAGCGCGATTTTACCGGCATAGGAGCAACCGGTTATAGCCAGATGTGATAAATCGATGTTAGCTTCGGGACATCTCTCCAGCCCGTCTATAATACGGCTCACGCCCCAGGCAAAAGCGATGAATTTACCCCTCTTTTTATCCGGATAAAGTTCAAAGAAAGGTCCATCGCCGCGCACTCCAGACCAGGCATTCGTTACTTGGGATTCCATATAATGGATGGTAGCTATCCCGCGGCTGGTAAAGATATCGGACGGGAGACTGCCAGTCGGGGACCATCCCACTCCGATTACAGCCGGGAATGGACCTTCACCTTCGGGAAGACTGATCGGCACATTAAGCGTGAGTGTGTCTTCACCCTCTACTACGGTCACTGTGAGCAGTGGACCAGACAGCGTAATAGAGTCTCCACCCGAAAATAATGGGGGCAATTTAATTAACGTATCTTCAGTGAAGCTGGCTTCCAGGTTCTCCGGTGGCTGCGGTTTGGTGCCCAGTTCGTAATGCTCAACCTCGGCGCCGATCTCCGCGCGCCGGCACCGCCAATCGTCAACGCTTTCGATACGGCCGCTGCCATCGGACCACTCGAACGGATCGGGCAGGGCTTCGATTGTCGGAAGCTCGCTGAATGAAGGTAGAGGCGGTTCGGGACAGTCCGCGCCCGTATTCTCAACATCATAAACAAGGGGTATTTCCTGAGCTAACAAATCCACGAAAACAAGTGTACTTAATAAAAGCATTAATAGAATTATTTTTATTTTCATTTTGATAATTCTCCTATTCCAATATTTGCTAATACTAATAAAATAACTACTTTTTGTGCCGCATAAACTATTTCAATATTTTTGGTTAATTCTATATATTAACATTATAAAGGCAAATAATATCTTTGTCAACATTTAAAGAAGTTAGTAGTTGGAAGTTAGAATAAAGAAAAAACTCTGTGCTCTCCGTTTCTCTGTGTGAGAATTTCTATCCTGTTAATTTATTTCGGAACGATTGTTACGATTATCCTTTTATATCGCGATAACGGCGGGTTGCCTTTATCCGTAACTTTTAAAATGAAATGAGCAGTTTCATTTTTTTTAACCTCAGGAACTCTCACCCAAGCCCCATGCGCATTCTCAGCTCCGTCAACTTTTATCAATTTTTTATATGAACCGGCCTCAGGGTAGTGAAACCACAGGAAACTGATATTATCGCCATCCGGATCGTAAGATTCAAAAGCATTTAAACCAAAGCCTTCGCCCGATTTCACGGTTATTTGTTCCGAGTGTCCTAACATGGGAACCGGTGGATGATTAGCTTCCTCGTATGATTTAGTGCACCAATCCATACGAGCGGCAAAATCATTTTGAAAATCATCCCGCCAACGCCACAAAGTAACTTTATTACCGGTAAATGTAACCGTATCCTTTCTAACCGTTCGTCCATATTCATTATGAATATATGGAGTATATTTATCATCTGCATTTGTCCAAATTTCTCTTGTCTCGGGCTCATATGGAACACCCGAACCAGCGCTTCCTTCTCTCTGCTTATCAAATTCAGGCTTATACAGTTCATATCGTCCGCCCCAACTGCCCCACTCGAGGTGTTCAGGTTCATTTAATCCATTGGGTATTAACGATAAAAACGATGGTGTATCGCCCTCCATCCCCCAGGCTACATCGGGATAGGAAGCGCCAAGAGAACCATGACCTTGCTGAATGTTTTGCGCTATCCAACTATTACTAATCTCATTATTGTTTATGCCTGGTACAAAGGTATTAATTGAACTCCATGTCGCGCTACCGTAATCATCGCCCGGACTGACAATGTAAAACAAATTAGGGAAATTATTTCGAATCCATATACCGCTGTCATCCTGATCGGATATGGTATAGACCCTGAGCTTACCAATTAACCTCTCAGCCTCTTCGCTACCTTTCGTGTTCCTAATTTTATATAATGTCTGAGCTAAAGTATTAACACCTCCCCAAACAGAAATCCACAATGGACGTCCGTCATCTTTTTCAAGTTCCTTTATAATCCACTGTGAACCCTCTGAATCTTTACCTTTGCCAACTCCCAACATTCCATATTTGGGCAGGCCGCTTTTTACCAGTGCCAGAAGAAATTCTGCATCTGGAAATCCAGCTTCATGCTTAATAAGATTAGGCTGTATTTTGCCATATGCTTCTATTACTTTTTCTATCGATTCAGGATTAACTCTATTTTTATGCCAGCAAGAGGTTGTTGCAACTAATCCTTTAATATCTATTACATTAGAATACAAAAGCAACCGAACCAAAGATTGTGTATCGTCAGGATCCGCCTCGATATCGGTTAACATAATCAATCGATGCTTATCGTTGGATTCATCCTGCCCTCTCAGGTGTGATGAATTTGACGATTCGGGTGTCAAATTTTGGGTGCATGACCCAAACATAAATATCGATATTATTATTATAGAAGATAATTTTTTAATCATTTTCAAATATAGATATAATAAAAACATATCCATCATTGTCAACATTTGTTGTTAAACACAGCTATTTGCTTTTAGCCTTTGGCTTTTGAGTTAAAAACAAAAAACCTTATGCTCTCTGTGTTTTTTGTCTTTTTATATGTGTCCTCTGTGGTTAATTAAAGTTTAGGCATCAATGTTTCAAGGTTTCCAGGGTTCAAGTGAAGAACAAATCAAAATAAAAAAACAAATAAAATATCCTTTCAAATCTGCGTTCATCTGCGTCCTATTATTGGGATGTGGTGGAATTCTGTGTGCTTTGTGGCTAAAAATAAAAAAAACTACAAATCTCTTTGTAGTTTAATTCTTGTAATCTAACTTATTGATTGATAATTGAATAGTTGTCGGGGTTTTAATTACTATACGCATACACATTTACTATTCTAATGGAGTTTTACTCCGTAGAAAGGAGGTGATCCAGCAGCGCCTTCCGGC
>CAYRCN010000044.1:0-11771 GCA_964422805.1 uncultured bacterium
GCTTATAATTATGACAATGGACAAGTAAACGAAGGCGGAGCATTTTTGTACTGCGGTGATGAAGGAGGTCTCTCTCTCATTCCCACGCAATCCACGCAGGACGGTTCTCATCCTGTACAGCTTGGTAACTTAACCGGAACCTCAGGTGTCCAGCTTAATATCCTCGGAAGAACACCCGGAGGCAGGGGAAAGGTAAAATTGCAGTGGGAGGTAAAAGAACTAGGTCAATTATTCGATGGGACTTCTGTTTCCGAAAGTGCATCCTGGTATGATACAGGTGTAGACGGAGTAGAAATTTCTGAGGAGGTTTCCTTAAACGCTGGAACTGCCTATCACTGGAGAGTAAGATTATTGTATGACCCGGTGTATTACGGGGGTTTATTACATTCCAGATGGGTGTCGATAGGTCCGAATGGATGGAATGAGACAGATTTTATCACAACAGACCTTTCTGGGGTCGAGGATGATCCAGGCGTAAATGCGGATTTACAGCTCAGCGTATTCCCGTCTATTTCGATTGAAACCTTCAGCATAAGTTTTTCTATTTCCGAAGAAGAAGCAAAAGAAGATATGAGTTTAAAGATTTACGACAAAGCAGGGATAATGGTTAAAAGTCTTTTCAAGGGAAAAAAATCTGCGGGAATACATACGATAACCTTAAATGGAAATAAACTGCCGAATGATATATACTTTATCTCTCTTAAAAAGGGAAAGAAAGAACAGCTTGTAAGGAAGGTTGTACTACTGAGGTAGGAAATTTAGGTATAAGGTCTTAGGTTTTAGGTATTAGGAAAGACAACAAAATAAAATTTTGGTCGGGTGGAAGAACGCTGTGTTCTCTGTGTCTCTGTTTGATAAAAATTTGATGTTGTGTGGTTGGGTTTAAGAAAAATAAAAAATCTTAGTGCCTTAGTGCCTTTGTGTCTTTGTGGCTAAGTAAAATGGATTGGAAAGAAGAATTAAAAGCATTTATTGATAATAAAACCGTATTAATGGGTATCGGTTCGACCTTGAAGTGCGATGACGGTGTTGGTGTTTTTATTACTGAAAAACTTAAAGATATGAATATCGAAAATGTTATTGTGGCAGGTGCGACACCGGAACACTGGCTGGGATTTTTGACTAAGAAAAAATTCGAGAAACTTTTGATTGTAGACAGCGTTCTTTTCGGTGGAGAGGTGGGCGAAATAAAACTTCTGGATTTGAAGGAGATAAGCGAGAGATTCGGACTTACTCATTCTTCTTCACTTCATCTTTTTTATGATTTTATCTCCAAAGAAGGTAATATAAAAGCACTTAAGGTTCTGGCTATTATGCCGGAGAGTTTAGAAGTTGGAGAGAGTTTATCCCCCACTGTTAAAAGAAGTGCCGAGAAGATTATTCTATTCTTTAAGAATCTTCAATAAATCCTTCATTTTACTAATATTGTAATTGGCAATGCCAATTTTCGAATCACCGGGATCGAAAAAACAGGATTTTATTCCGGCATTTCGGGCGGCTTCTACGTCGAGTATTCTATCTCCGACACCCAGAGTTTCTTCTTTTTTTAGTTTGTATTTATCGATAATATAATTAAAACTTGTCGGGTCGGGTTTGAGCGGGAAATTCGCGTCGGAAGACACAATCTCGATAAAATATTTATTAAAGTCGTTTCGAATGAGAAATCCATCTAAGCTTTTAGAATCCCTATGTGTTATAAGAAAATTTCCTCCTCTTTTTGAAACATATTCAAGAACTTCTTCTGTGTTATCAAAGGGTTTATCTTCGAAAGTCAATTCTCCGAAATATCTTTTTTTGTAATTTTCGGAAAATTCTTCTCTGTCGAGGTTAAACTCATCTGCGAGACTTTCTATGCAAAAACCTATGGAAGCTTTCGCGAGGGGAAAAGCTTCTTTATAATCGTATTCTATCCCATAGTCTTTCTTTAAGGTATCTATAAACGCTCGAGTTATTTCGGGGTAAGTATCGAAAAGAGTTCCGTCAAAATCCCAGATTAAATTTCTAACCCCCATCCCACACCCTACCAAAACTGTTTGAAACACAGAGAACACAGAGATTTTTATTTTGTTTATTCACTGCCCACCACCCTAATGAATACACAGAGGACGCAGAGCCCATCCGACCCTACCGTGGGATATTTTACAACTTTCTTTTCTTTCATTTTCTTTTTTGTAATTTATGAGAATATATGTTTTGTCAATGGCTTCTATAGTTGGAGCGTTAGTGCGTAGATGCGTTAGAGCGTTGGGTGTAGTTAAGTTCCAAGTGCCGACTTGAAAAACAAACAAGAAGTAGGGGTTGTGAGGTGTAGCTCTGTGATCTCTGTGTTTAAATTGGAGGATGAGTTGTGAATAACAAATTGAAGTCTCTGTGGCCTCTGTGGTTAAACACACTTGAAAAGTATCCATAATAGGTTAAATTTAGTAAAAGGAGGAAAAATGAAAAGATTTATAATATTATTTTTAATATCTTTTATACTGTTAGCGCAAGAACAGGTTGGTTCTCCGCTGGTCTTGTTGAAAGTTGAAGATTTTGGCGCTGTTAGCGATGATGAAATTCTGGATACGAAATCTATAAATAAGGCAATCGACTCCTGTGCTGCTCTTCCAAACGGGGTGGTTGTATTCTCTAAAGGGACTTATTTATCAGGTTCGATTCATTTAAAGAGCAATGTAACCTTACAAATTGAAAAAGGAGCCAAAATACAGGCTGCACCAAAGGGACTTAATGCTTTTGATGCCCCTGAACCTATAACGGGTGATATGTATCAATATTTCGGGCTCAGCCATTTTCATAATGCTCTCATCTGGGGAGATAGTGTTGAAAATGTGACTATAAGAGGGGAAGGTATAATAAGCGGAAGTGGGTCTCTTTATGCTAATGCAAAGGCAGGAGACGCGGATAAAGCTATTTCATTTAAGTTGTGTAAAGATGTTGAAGTAAAGGATATAACTGTTACCGATGGCGGGTATATGACCATTCTGGCTACGGGATGCGATAAAGTAAATATAAACAATGTGAAAGCAGAAACTGAGGCTAATGGTATAAGCATTGTCGGAAGCAGTAATGTTGTGTTACGAAACTGTGAGGTGAAAACGGATAACGATGGGATTTCTCTCAAATCGGATTATTCTTTAGGACGGAAATTAATAAGTAAGGGTATCGACATAAGTGGTTGTACAATTTCTTCCGGTGGCATTGCTTTGCAACTTGGACCCGAAACAGTTGGTGATTTTAAAAATATACAGATTTCCAATATCACGATAAAGAAAGCCGATAATACGGGTATAAGTTTTACTTCGAACCATGGGGCGGTGATAGACGGCGTTAATGTTCAGAATGTTACTATGGAGAGTGTTGCTATTCCTTTCTTTGTTAATTTATCTAAAATTAAAGGCGGATCTCCGGGTTCACCATCTGTTGGCGGTATTAGAAATCTCAGAATAAGTAATGTTGTCGTTAAGGATGCATACGGCTACGGCAGCGGATGGAAATTTGCCAGTACAATTATGGGTAAATCTGAAGGTAAGCTTGAGAATATCGTCCTTGAAAACATGAGGATGACTTACAAGGGAGGTAGTCTGTCTTATCTTGGTTTAAAGGAAGACCCTGCCAAAATCGGACTTCCTAAAGTAGATGATTATCGGCCGGAAAGATATGGCCTCAGGCCGGCTTATGGTCTTTACTGCCGTTATATAAAAGATTTGAAAATACGAAATGTCTCCGTCGATTTTGAAAAGGAAGACCCCCGTCCTGGTATGATATTAGAAAATATAGAAGGCGCGGTTGTAAACCGCTTTTATGGAGAAAGGTCAGCTATCAGAGATTTTGATATACTTCTGGATAATGTTAGTGATTTTATGATAACCGGCAGTCCCGGTGTGGTACACATCGAAAAGAAAGATTTTGCTCCTTTAGATAGTTTTGGTGTGGCTGATTTGCCCAACCCTACAGCGGAGGAAGTAGCCGCGAAACTTGGTATTGGTACAGTTCCGGTTTTACTTTCGGATTTACCGGCTGAAGTAATTGAAAGAATAAAGGGCGAACTTGGAATACCCGCGGCTATGCTTCGCGTTTTAGTGGATAAACAAATTGTAAAAGAAGCAAAAGGCGGTAAAGTTATATATAATATTGAAGCCGAAAATGCAAGAGGCGATAAATACGAACTTAAAATTCGGGAAGATGGGAGTGTGGTTAGTAAGAAGAAAATTTAATAAAGAAATTAGAAGTTGGAACTTAATAATTTTGAATTTTGAGTGTTGAATTTTGAATTAACAACAAAAAACTCTGTGTGCTCTGTGACCTAACCGAGTCTTCATTCACTAGTCGCCAGTCATTAGTCAAGAAAAACAAAAACATCAAAATCATTTGTGCTATTTGTTGTTACTTTTAGTTTCGGTGGGGTTGAGGGGTTTAAATGAAAAATATAAATTTTGTTGTTTTGCTTTGTGATCTTTGCGGGCTTTGTGGTTCAATTTCGTTTTCTATCTTTGTTTATGCGTATTAATGTGTGGCTTGACAACGTATTAATCCCATGTAATTTGTAAATGGTGAAATCATGAAATACTTAGTGTTTTTAGCGGATGGAATGGCGGATGAGCCCCTTTCCGAATTGAATGGGAAGACTCCTCTGGAGGTGGCTAATACCCCGTCTCTTGATTCTCTTGCGAAAAAAGGAGCACAGGGGACTCTTCTTACCATACCAAAACCTTTTCCAAGTTCCAGTGATGCCGCAAACTTGTCTGTTCTTGGATACGACCTCGCAAAAAATTACTGCGGAAGAGGTCCTATCGAAGCCGCAAGGCAGGATATCGAGCTGAAAGAAGATGAAATAGCTTTTCGGTGTAATCTTATAACTATCATCGATGGGATATTGGAAGACTATTCCGCAGGACAAATCGACCCCAAAAGTGCGGAAGGTTTAATTAGCCTTCTAAATAATAAGTTGGGAAATTCTAAGATAAAATTTTATCCCGGTGTTAGCTACAGAAACCTTTTGATCCTTAAAGGAGAAGAATTTTCTGATAAAATCGGATATCATAAGCCGGATTCGAATCAGGGGAAAAAATGGAGAGAGGTTATGCCTTATTCTATGGAGTCGGAAGCTGAAATTACGGTTAAGTTAATTAAGGATTTAATTGAAAAAAGTATAGAAATATTAAAAGATGCTCCTGCAAATATTAGCCGTAAGGAAAACAATAAAAAGCCTGCTAATTGTATCTGGCCGTGGAGCCCGGGGAGAAAACCTCATTTTGAATTATTCCAAGAGAAGTATAATAAAAAAGGTACTGTGATATCGGCTGTAGATGTTATTCTCGGGATCGGGAAACTTACAGGTATGCAGGCAATTAAGCCAGATGGCGCAACCGGTTTTATAGATACAAATTACGGGAATAAAGTTGAGGCGGCTGTTAAGGCTTTAAAAAACAGCGATTTTGTTTATCTTCATCTTGAAGCAATCGACGAGTGTTCTCATATGGGTGAGCTCGACTTAAAGATAGAGGCAATTGAGGCGTTTGATAAAAGACTGGTAAAACCTATTTTAGAAGAAGTTGATGACAATGTAACTATCGGAGTACTTCCTGATCATCCTGTGCCCATTAAATTACGAAAACACACCCGAACTCCCGTTCCTTTTTTGATATCGGGAAAAAATGTCCCGAAAGATGGGAATACCGAATACTCGGAAAAGACTGCCGAAAAGGGTGGTTTAGGTCATCTGGATAAATATACTTTTCTGGAAACACTTTTTAAGTATTAATCTCACACAGAGCCACAGAGAACACAAAGAAAAGATATGTTTTTTACTAAATCCCAATTCCCAAATCCTAAATAAGGAACAACAAATTACACGAATAACACAAATGTCTTTAATGTTCAAGACGTGATTATTATTTTCTACGTATTAGAAAACAGATATTTTTTTGTGATAACTTGCGAGATGAAGATTTATTTTTTATATTTTTAGAAAAGGAGAAAAGATGGATGACATGAAAATGAAAGAGGGTGTTTACAAAAGGGATAAAAAATCGCAAGGAGAAAAACACGATACCTTTCAGGATGGAAAGGGAACGATGCTAGTGCTTATACTAAATGAGCCTGATGATTTTTGGCTGACTAGATATCCGCCGGGGGATGGAATTAAAAACGGTCAAACTTTCAAGTTGCTTAAAGCGCAGGAGAAAGACGTTTTTAAAATTGTTGACGCGGAGGAGAATCTTTTTCTGGAAGTTTATAAAGATAGGATAGAAATTAGATCCGAATAGAATTTAATTTAAGAATTCTTTCCTTTGTGGTTCAAATTTTTTTTAAAGTTCGATTCCCGCAACCGAAATAGGATGAGGTGCCCATGTTTTCTTGTGCAAAATGTAAACCTCTTTATATCCTATAGAATTTAGAAGTACAGCTGCTTCTTTAAATTTTGCGGTAATCTGTTCCGGTCTGTGTGCATCAGAACTCAGGGTTATTGGGATACGCATATTATAAGCTTCTTCCAGAATCCAGTTGCTGGGATATAAGGAATCTGTTTTTCCTCTCGCGATTCCTCCGGTGTTTACTTCTAATATTGAGCTCGATTTAGCGACCGCTTTTAATGTATCGAGAACAGCGGCTCTGTACCATTTTTCTTCTTCGGAAAAGTATTTTCCGTCTTTGTTATTCATTTTTATCAGATCGAGATGTGCCACTATGTCGGGATTCTCCAATTTCAGCATACTCCTGATAAGTTTGTAATAATCCTCCACTACTTTTTTTATGTTTCCGCTGTAGATTTCGTCCAATCCTTTTTCAAACTCCTCCTGGCTTTCATCGATAGCCCAGCCTTTATCATCGCCAAAAAAATTAACGAAATGGATTGAACCTATCAGAAAATCCAGAGCCGACAAATCGATTCCTTCTCTATAAAAAGAATCTAAGTTGGATAGAAAATCCATTTCTAAACCAAGAAGTATTCTAATTTTATCTTTATATTTTTCTGAAAGATCCCGAACGGTCTTGCAGTATTTATCGTAGTCTTCTTTTTTTAGAACCCAATCCACCGAAAAAGGCAGAGGATTGTGCGAGCTGAAGCCGAGGATAGCAACATCTTGTTTTAAAGCTTCCTTTACGTATTCCTCGAGCACTACATTTCCGTCGTCAAAAGCCGAATGTGTATGGAAATTAACCCAGCTCATCTTTTTCTCTCTGTGTTCTCAGTGTTTTCTTCTTTTTAAACATAATTATTTCTATGTGTTTTCTGTGGTTCATGTTCTTATACGTTGAAATGAAATAAAATAACGTCGCCGTCTTTAACCTCATAATCTTTACCTTCGATCCTTATTTTTCCGTGTTCTTTTATATGCACTTTAGACCCGTATTCGAATAAATCAGCAGAGTGGTATACTTCTGCTTTGATGAACCCTTTTTGGAAATCGGTGTGTATGATTCCGGCGGTATCCGGTGCTTTAGTACCTTTTTTGAACATCCATGCACGAACTTCTTTTCCGTTTTCGGTGAAAAAAGTTTCTAAACCCAATAGTTCGTATGCGGTTTTTATAAGACGATTAAGAGCCGATTGTTCCAGGCCGAGCATTTTCATGAATTCTTTTCTTTCCTTTTCATCTTTAATCGCCGCTATTTCCTGTTCATCTTTACCGCAAATTTCTACGACGGATGCGTTTTCTTTTTTTGCGTAATTCTTTACCGACTCAGTGAATTTGTTTTCGTTATTTATACTGCTTTCGTCGATATTGCAGACATATAGAACTTCTTTGTCTGTGAGAAGATTCAATTCCTTAATGTTTTTCTTCTCCTCATCTTTTAATTCTATATTCTTTAAAGGTATCCCTTTTTTTAATTCCTGTTGTAATTTTTCCAGTAAAGATACAGTGTTTTGGGCATTCTTTTTTAATTTCTGGTCTTGGCTTTTAAGTAATTTTATGTTTTTTTGCAGCCTTTTTTCCACGGCCCCGAGGTCTGCTAATATGAGTTCCATGTTTATTACTTCGATGTCACGAGTTGGATCTATATTTTCATATGGATGAGAAACATCCGGGTCTTCGAAGCACCTTACTATGTGGACTATTACGTTTACTTCTCTTATATGACTTAAGAATTGATTTCCAAGCCCTTCTCCTTTCGAGGCTCCTTCCACCAGACCTGCTATGTCAACAAATTCAACAGTTGCCGGTATTCTTTTTTCTATATTTAAAATATCGGCTATTTTAGTTAGTCTTTCGTCAGGGACTTCGACCATCCCCAGGTTTGGTTCGATTGTACAGAAAGGATAATTCTCAGCCTTCACGGAAAGGCAGGTCAAAGCTGAGAAGATTGTAGACTTACCAACATTGGGAAGCCCGATAATTCCACAATTCAAACTCATAATATTTCTCAGGGTAATATTATCATTTTTTTGTTATTTGTCAAATGGGGTATTGAACCACAAAGCCCATGAAGACCTCAAAGAAAAAATAGTTTTGTTTTCCCTGTGTTCTCAGTGTGAGATTAATGTGGAGTTGTGAGGTGGAAGTTTTAAAATAAATATATTTAGTTTTTGTGTTGGGTGTGGGGGCTTTGTGCTCTTTGTGTACTTTGTGGTTAATAAATCTTTTTCGCTAATTCTTTTAGCTCCGAGTAATGTTCGAAAAGTGAACATGCAAGTTTTTCTCTCTTTAAGAGGTTATCTCTTTCTCTGATTGATTTTAGGAAAGGAGATTCACAGGCTGTTTTTAAACCGCCAGTGCGAATGTTTTCCAGGGAAATGTTAATAAACGGGCAGGGTTCTATCCCTCCCTCGGAATTAATATGAAGAGATGCAATACCAGCTGCCGTACAACGATTTTCTTCTCCGTATTCATCCTGGGGAAACTGAACCAGAACAATAGGTTTTCTTTTTCGGAAATCCAGAACTTTTTCCCTGAAAAAATTTCTTTCTTCTTCACTTAATAACCAATCGTTCTCTGGATGTGGTCCGCAGGGAACATATTCTGTGAAATAGCCCAGGGTACATCCGAGTTCTATCATTCTGTCTATAAATGTGTCGGTACCAAGAAATTTTGAGTTTTCGGAAGTGTTTGTGGCGGCGAAACCGAAACATGCTCCGGCATCTCGCAGTAATTTCATAGCACGAACGGCCGTTTCGTAAGAGCCTTTTTTTCTTCTGTTGTCAGTATGTTCTTCAAGACCTTCTATACTGACAAGTTGAATGATATTTCCGCTCTCCCGGATGCGTTCTGCAAGTTTTGCAGTTATTTTCACCCCGTTCGTTATAGGTATAAAAAGAAGCTTTTTGTGTTTTTCCATAAGTTGTATTGTATCATCTCTTAAGTATGGTTCTCCACCTGTAACAACGACGGAAAGAACACCAAGCTCCTCTGCTTCAAAGTAAAGAAAATCGAGTTCTGTCGTTGTGAGCTCGTTGTTTGAAATTCTGTCTCTGGAATAACAGCCTGTACAATTATAATTACAACGCATTGTCGGACTTATTGCTATAACAGCCGGTATAATACCGTTGATACTTTTTTGTTTTTTTTCTTTTAGTTTTTTTGCAAGTAAGAGCCTGACGCCTACTCTTAAGAAAAAAAGCATTCCCGAAGGACTGGAACGTCCCCACATCCATAGCGCGGAGCGCATAAATTCTCCGATTCCCTTTTGTTTGAAATTTTTATCTTTTTTCATGTTTCCTCTCAAAAATCGTGTAAAAATAATCCAAAAACTTATTATGGCAAGTACCTTTAGCGCGGTTGACATAGTGGAAATATCATATTAATATTCAATATACGTAAAGGAGAGGAGGCGTAGAAGTGTTTAAACGTATAATGATAAATTTATTGGTTTTTTGTTTTATTTGTTCTTTAAAGGTTCAGGCTCAACCGGTGCCTGAAGGATATAGATTACGAGAAATTGTAGACGATCTATACTGGGATGGCAGTATAATAATCGGTGGTACGACTGCGGCATATCTTTTAAACTCGAATACAGGGTATATTCTGGATAGAGAATTCAGCTATGTTACTCCTGAAAATGATTTCAAGCAGTGGAGCATTCATCCGGATAATTCGTCCTGGAGCTGGTGGGCATCAGATGTATGGGTTACCCACATCGAGGAAAACAATCAGATATTAAGAATGCACTGTCCGATCGGGCCGCAATGTTCTTCCTGGGCAATGAATGATGGGAGAACACCCGAGGAACTTGATACAAATATGTGTGTATTTCTGGATTCTCTCTGCAGGCGATATAACGGAACACCTGGTTTTGAATATATGGATGTTGTTAATGAAACTGTGGTCAGCGGGAACTGGCATACAGATAAAACGGGAACGGACTGGGAGTGTCCCTGGTATAAAATCGGTTTGGATACGCATGATGTTCCTGTTTATATTGTAAAAGCCTTTGAAATCTGTGATTTACTCGCGCCCGATATAAAGTTGATTTACAATCACCATGAACACCCTGAAAATACAGCTTCCTGGAACCTGATTAAAGAAACTGTTCTTTACCTTAAAGACCTGGGTCTTAGAGTTGATGGAATAGGATGGCAAGCTCATGTGGATGTGGGTTGGGAATCCGAGAGCAGATTAAACGATTTGAGAAACTTGATCGACTGGGCACATAGCAATGACCTTGAATTTCATGTCACTGAAGCAAGCGTATGGTTAACTGATAACACGCAGGAAGATTTTGAAGAGCAGGCGGTTACGTATCGTGCCATATTGGACGTTTTACTGGAGAAGCGTTCTACTGGAAATGTTGGCTGGAATACATGGCACATAGATGACGGACACGGATGGCGTATTAGCGAGTATCCATCTCTTTTTGACGTTGATTATGAGGCAAAACCCGCGTATTATGCGATACAGGAAGCATTGGAAGAAGGAGCGGGAGTTGAGGACTTTACGGAAGACAAACCGGTCGCGTTTAAGTTGGATAACAATCCAAATCCATTCACTTCGACGACTTCAATAAACTTTGAAATTCCCGGAAGAAGTTATGTCGGTATAAAGATTCTCGATATAGTTGGGCGAGAGTTGCAGGCAGTATTCGAAGGAGAACTTGAAGGAGGAAGCCATTCTCTAGAATGGAATCCAAAAAATTTATCAGCCGGAGTTTACTTTTGCCTTATGGAAGTAGAGGGTTTTACTGCAAAACGTGAAATGATACTTGTTAGATAGAATCCTGAACTTAGATTCTAGGTTTTTGCTTTTAGCCGTTAGCTTAAAAAATAACTAACAAAAAATCTTTGTGTTCTTTGTGAACTTTGTGGTTTAAAAATCTTTATTTTTCTTTGGTTTTTTCTTTTATCCAGGAAAGATAATCGCTTAGACCTTCTTTAATTTCATAAGAAACAATTGCCGGAATTTCGTATGGATGGAGTTCCTTTAGCCTTTTTTCGACTTTACGGTATAAAGATTTTTTTGTCTTCATAATGAGCGCGTATTCCTTATCTTCTGTGAGTTTCCCTTTCCATTTGTATGCGGATTCTACGGGAAAAAAATTGACGCATGCGACCAAATTTTCTTTGACCAAAGTTTTAGCTATTTTCTTTGTTGTAGCTTTATCGGGAAGGGTGGTATAAATCATTATAAATTTCAATATGTTCTCCCTAATAGTTGCAAAGCATTCTTATTGTTTCTAGAGAGGTATCCATATTTGTTGTGCGGCAATGATTTCGGCGGTACCCGGCAGATTTAATTCTTCTTTTGTTCTTGTAAAGAATACAAATCCTTTATAAGCCAGTAGATAATCGAAATCCTTTTTCATGAATCCTCCCCTTGATATAATAATAACCGGAT
>CAYRCN010000045.1:0-11612 GCA_964422805.1 uncultured bacterium
AAAGAAATAAAGAAAAAGGGAATAGACATCGATATAGTCGTACCTGTACCCGATACATCAAGACCTGTCGCCATATCCCTTGCGGAGGAATTAGATGTAAAGTATAGAGAAGGGCTAATGAAGAATCGATACATAGGAAGAACCTTCATAATGCCTCACCAGAGTAAAAGAGAAGAACTGATAAAAATAAAACTCTCTCCCGTAAGGGAAATCATGAAGGACAAAAAAGTACTTCTTGTAGACGATTCAATTGTGCGCGGAACAACATCAAAAAAGATAGTACAATTAATCAGAGACGCGGGCGCAAAAGAAGTTCATTTCGCCTCTTCGAGCCCCCCCCTTAAATTTCCCTGCTACTACGGAATTGATATGCAAACCAAGGGAGAATTTATTGCCTGTAAGAGAGCTTTAGGTGAAATAGCCGAAATCATTGGTGTAGATTCACTTACATATCAATCAATAAAGGGGCTTATAGATGCTGTTTCGAATCACAAGGTTAAAGATTTCTGTACCGCTTGTTTCACGGGCGAGTATCCTATTCCCGCTGAAGAGGAAGAGATCAGGCGTATCGAAGCAAGCAGGGGATGTAAAAGTTAATCTCCCAGTATGATAATTTTTTCCGAAATTTGTCCTGAAGGATGCGTTAATAACAGCAGATAAATACCTGATTTTATTCCGATTGCCTGCCATGCATAAGAATGATTTCCTTTACTGAAATTTCTTTCTAAAACAGTCGATACCGTTCTACCCAAAATATCAACAAGTTTAATTCTCACCAAACTACTCCGAGGTAAATAAAAATTTAAGTTTGCTTCTCCTAAAACAACGCTTCTATCAATATAAAATCTTATTCCTCCTTCAAAATTACCATTTACATCAACGCCACTCACTCCATCCCAACCGGCAAGACGGGCATACAAATGCCAGGCAGCATAAGCTTTTAAATTCGCATTTAAAGGCCAGGTATGCATAGGACAGCAATTATACCAATCCGCACCCTCTACGTGAGAACCTTGCCATGCTAAAGCCCAGTTTGAGTCAGGCAATAGTGGGAACTCTCTATCCTGAGTAGGAGCAAGTAAACTATCAAAATATTCAGTTTCACCATCGCCATTTGCGTCAAAACAACATCCGTCCGTAGGATGCAATTCCCTGTAACATCTGCCATCGGGGTCGTAAGCCTCTATATCCGCGAAATCGTAAAGGATTTTATCGTTTCGGGTACAAAAAGCTCTTATAGTATCATTGTTTTCCCGCAATCGACTCCACGGGTCATCCCTATCCAGATGACCGGTCATATAAACAAATTGCACCTCCGGGTAGTCTATTTCAAGTTGATTCATTTTTGCTAGGTAGCAATTTAATATTGTGTCGAGAGGAGCCCCTGAAACCTGACCGCACCACGACCACATAATTACATTAGCAATTCCGTTGTAATCAGGAGTGCCTGCTGCGTAATGCTCTAACTGTGAGCCGTCTCCGGACCCGCAGTTCCACCCCAGATAACGTCTTGTAGACCAGAGCCACGCGGTATAATGAGGACTTGTTCCCCATCTACCTAAATCCTCTGCCCCACCAGCATTATAAGAAAACTGCAAGTCTATTGTAAGAACGGAATCAGAATTATCATCATTATAAATGTAAATTCCATTACCGCCCATAAAAGCATCGAGACTATCCATCCCCGCAACAAGCTGATTCCCGTGAGAGGTATGTTGATAACCAATATTAAGTTTAGTCTTAGCCGAATCTATCCAATTAAGAGGAATATCATCTATATCCCTGCAGGTATGATCAATAATAATAGCCCCATTAAGGCAAAACGCAAATAATATAAAAAATAATAATGAAAAACGTTTCATGCTTACCATTTTACAAAATTTTACCTGATTTGTCAAGAAAGATGACCCACCACACCCCGATATTTCACAGAACCATAAGGTTTATTTTAGTTCTGTAGGTCATTTAGTGACTCAAAAAACTCTTCATCTGTCATTCCATCTATACAACTATTTATTACTTTCCATTTAATCTTCCCGTTTTCTACCTTGTATTCGAACAAGGCAAAACCCTCATAATGCCCATCTGTAAATTTTGCTAATATCCATTTTTCATTAACTAAGATTATGGGATCGGTGTAGAAAACAGGAATGCTACCGTGTATTCCGGGGTACGGAAAATTAATACTATGTACAAATTCTCTAGTTTCAATGTCCGCAATAATACTATTTATTAGATCTGTTAAACTATCTTCTTTCAATTTTTCCAAAAAATAGTTACCAAATGGGGCATACTTGACTTCTTTTAAGGAATCATTAAGGCTTTGGTTTTCTTTTTTTATTCTTTCAATTTCAGCCAATAACCGTATAACTTGTCTTTTTTGGGTATAACAATTAAACGATAAATAAGTAATCGTAAGAAATATAAGCAATAATAAAATAGATAAAATCTTTTTTTTACTCAATCTATTACCTCCATAATCCTTATTGTTGAGTTTTTAAAGATTATAATAATTATTTCACTTGAACTGTCAAGAAATAATCCTCCTGCAAGGCATAAAGTTCTTATTTTTTTAATTTAGATTACAATTTAGTATTTCTTCTCAACAAGATTATATTCACGGCTGCCGAGACCTATTTTTTGAGCTGTTTCAAAAAATTCATCCATATCCAGATCAATATCGAATATTGCATTTACTTTATCTGTTTTTGCGAGTTCTTTTCTTTTAAATTTAAAACCTTCAAGCGGTTCCGCCCTGTTGACTAAATCCGCTGAAACTGCATCGATGGCAACAATATCTTTAGAAAATAGAAACCCTATATCTCCTACAACAAAATCCTTAGTATACCCATAACAATCACAATGTGGAGTTATATCCGTTAAAACATTTAAATAAGAACATCTGCCCACTTTATCGGTTATTGCTTTTGCGTAATACAAAGTCTTTATTACGCATTCTCTCGTATTCGACCACTCAAACTCAATTGCGCCATACTTACAGGCTACAACACACATGCCACAACCAATACAGGTATTCTTGTCTATATTGGCGACCTCGCCAACAGTAATTGCGTGACTTGGACAGGTTGCCGCACATGCTCCGCACACAGTACACTTGGAAGCTAAGACGCCCGGTCTTATATCGGAATGAAGAAACAATTTACCTCTGCGGGAAGCCATTCCCATACCTATATTTTTTATAGCTCCACCGTATCCAAACAATTCGTGAAACTTGAAATGAGTCACAACAAAAAGATAATCTATATCTTCGATTATTCTACCTAAATGGGCAGACTCATCCTTATAGTTTTTAATATCAATATCCGTTTCATCCATACCGCGAATACCATCACCTACCATAAAAGGAGCGCCTATAGCTTCGTATGTAAACCCGTTCTTATACGCGTTTTCATGATGGTCTACCCCATTCCACCTTTTTCCTCTATAAAGAGAATTACAATCGAACAAAAAAGGCTTTGCTCCGCGTTTTTTCAAATAATCCACTATAACTTTTACAATTTCAGGTTTAATATAAGACTTGTTTCCCAATTCTCCGACATGTAACTTTATTCCTACATAGTCCCCTTTTTTGACATCATCAAGATATCCTCCTGATTCAATAAGACTTTTTGTAACTTCAGGCGGAGATTTATCCGAAAACGGACTAAAAATCACATCACTCATATTAATCACGCATTGCGAACTCAGCCCATAGTGGATAATGGTCCGAAATACGCCAGGATAATTGACTTTTAGTAAGATTCAACGATTTTAAGGCAATTTGTGTAAAATCAAAGCTGCCACCACTCAAATATTCCAAAGATAATGCGGGTGTTCCGTCCTTTCCTGTAAACCAGGAAATTTGGTCATAAAATTTATTTTCCTTCGGAGAACCAAAGATAGTTCTCGGAATTTCATTCATATCATCAGGGACGTGGAGTCCTGTAGAGACAAACGCATCATATAACTTATCCCCATGTCTATCAATATTAAAATCTCCAAGAGCAATAAGATTACGCCCCCAGGCATTCACATCTTTTGCCCACTCCGCCAACCACTCTGCAATTGCTTTAAGCTCCGGAACTCTATCCTCCGCCTTTTTTCCGTAAAGTACATGTAAAGTAACAAGTATAAATGTTTTTTCGCCGGATTGAAAACTTACAGCATATGGGGTACGCGCAAATTGTTTGTCTAAAGAATCCTGTGATATTTTGGAGAGTTTTTCTCCCGGAACAACTAGCTCGCAGGCTAGACCGGAAAGCCTCAACCTTCTCGTATCGAATAAAAACGCAAGACGCTCATCATTACCGGGTGCTCCCTTTGTTACATCCGATAAAATCAGACTCCAACTTTCACCCAAAACGTTTAATAAATAACGCAATGCTTTTAGATTTGACCGCGCTTCCTGTATGGCTATAACATCGAATCTGGAAACTATCTCAGCAATACATCGCAGCGCATGAAAATCTCTTTTGGGACTGTCACTATCAGCGGCTTTCCATTTTTCTGTAATATCTCCAAAAGCCCGCAGATTCCAGGTCGCTATAAGTAAATTTTTATCAAGTGCTTTCACCGGAATAACTATGTCAAGTGAATCACGAAGTTTCCTAAGCTCTTCTGCAATTTCCCTGGGAGGAATATCTGTTATTTGAGGCATTGTACCTCCATTTTAATTTTCAATTTTATTTTTTTTTCGAAGTAATGGAATCCACATCGGAACTTGATCCATATATTTCTTATACTCTTCACCAAAATGAGAAAGTAAAAGTTTTTCTTCGTAACGTGAAATGTAGTGTAAAAAAACGATAGCAAAAACCCAGATAATCGCTGCAGCAAGCGATATACGGAGTATCAGAAGTCCAAGATAAAGCAAAATTTCGCTAAGATATATAGGATGTCTAACAATACTGAAGACACTTTTCCTTATCACACAGGGAACTTCTCTCTTCTCGCCGAATACTACATGAAGTCCAGTCCAGGCTAAACAAGCTGATATCAATAGCATAATTATTCCTAATGGAATTCTAACAAAAGATAAAAAGTGTTCGTTCGAAAAAGTTGAATATTTAAAGAAAAAAGTATCTGTTATCCAGACACCCATAAAAATAAGGTAAAATAGAATTTGTCCTATATCACTTAAATGGTTTTCCCCAATCAGGTCTTCCCTACCAGCATGTTTCCTTATACGTCTGCCTTTAAATTCTTCCAATGCTCACCTCCAGCATATCATATTATTTATTTTAACATCTACGTCAAGCGGTTAAACAAATATATCACTAAGGGGATAGAGATCAAAGAGAACAGAAAACTCGAAAGCAAGAATTGATTTACAATTGCGCGATTACCTCCGTTTCTATCGGTTACAAGCGGAATTGCTGTAACAGGAGGCACGGCGCTTTCAATCACTAAGATTAAAGCAATATTGTAAGATGGCTTAATCAAAATTATTATCCCAAGCATAACAAAAGGCACAATTAAATTCTTAAAAATCAAAAATTTAATAATCTCTCCAAGGTATAATTTACCTATCTGCTGGAAATCGATTAATATATTACCTCCGAGTATTATCATGAGTAGCGGGATACTCATTGCCCCAACCATTTCAAGCGCAGAAATTATAAAAGGAGGAACATATGTATTAAACCTTGTAAGCTTTAGAATAACTGCTAGAACAGTAACAATAAAAACCGGATGAAAAATCTTCTTCCACTGTATTTTCCCTTTCGACGAATAAAACAGAAAAGAAGTCGAAAAAAAGAAAGAGGCATAAAAAATCATAAATAAAAATAAATCGACAATATATTCCGAATTCCTTCCAAACATGCCTGCCAATATAGCAAGCGGAAAAAATATTCCGTTTTGATAAAAAAGCGAGATACCAAATTCCCGTTTGTTTTCTTTTTTTGCTAAAATAACACCAATCAAAGTAACGATAAAAGCAATAATCGTAAAGAAACCCCACCACAACGGCAATTTCCACCAGTTCGTTTTTAAGTGAGGATCAAAATTATTTATTATATTTGTAAATATAAGAGCAGGGAGAGCTATTTCGAGCGCAAGCGGTGAAAGAAGCGAGAAGAAATTCTCTTTCACCATCTTTTTTGTAATCATCCAGGCGCCAATCACACCTATAAAAAGAAGCATCGCAACAGCTTGGAAAGCAGAAAATAATACATCCATATTAAAAATTATTTTTCATCTTCTACTTTAAATCTTAAAATTCCAATACCTTCGATACCGGATTCTATAATATCTCCCGCCTTCATGGGACCGACGCCTTCCGGTGTACCGGTTGCAATTATATCCAGTGGCTCAAGAGTCATAATGTTTGAAAGATAGGAAATAAGGTCTTCAACAGAGAATATCATATTTTTCGTATTACTATTTTGTTTCATCTCCCCATTTACCTTCAACCATATATTCAAGTTATTACAATCGAGAGCTACGACAGGCACGATTTCCGGACCAACGGGAGCAAAAGTATTAAACCCCTTTGCAATATCCCAGGGCATCCCCTCTTTCATCTCTCTCGCCTGAATATCTCTTGCGGTAATATCATTGAAAACAGTAAAACCGTACACATAATCAAGAGCTTTTTCTTTTGATACTTTCCAGCATTGTTTTTTTATTATTGCAGCCAGTTCGACTTCATAATCCACCTGTTTTGAGGCTCTGGGTATAACAACAACATCATTATTTCCAATTAAGGATGAAGGAGGTTTCAAGAAAATTTTCGGATCAAGAGGCACGGATAATTTAAGTTCATTTATATGTTTCATGTAATTCTTTGCGACCGCGAGAATCTTGCTCGGCTTTAAATCGATTAAATCGCCCTTGAATTTTAGCTTTACCAGAACTCCCTCCCTTTATTTTATTAAACAATATATTATTACACTGTATAGTCAAGTGTTCTCGGGATTTGGGATTTAGCTAAAACCAAATAAAAAACGGGGTGTGTGGTGATGCTTTGTGCTCTTTGTGTACTTTGTGGTTATTAATAGCCATCTTGACTTTTAAATCAAAACTTTTAAATTCCTGTTAATCGGAGGGTTATCAGATTGAAAGAAAAAATCAAAGTCGCAATTATTTTTGGTGGTAAATCAGCTGAACATGAAATCTCTATTATTTCCGCAAAAAATGTAATAGACGCGATCGACAAGGAAAAATATGAACCAGTACCTATAGGGATTGATAAAGACGGAACCTGGTACCTTAACAAACAATCCAAATTTATTCTTGAGAGCAGCAATCCTAAACTCGCAAAAATAAATAAAGCAAATGAAAAAGTGGCTCTTGTACCCACAAACAATTCAAATGAATTAATGAGTATTACAGGTAATAAAAATAAAGGCAAAATAGATGTAGCATTTCCTATTTTACACGGTCCCTACGGTGAAGACGGTTCTATTCAGGGTTTATTCAGAATGGCAAATATACCATATGTAGGCGCTGACGTACTCGGTTCTGCGGTCGGTATGGATAAAGATGTTCTAAAAAGGCTTCTTCGAGACGCAAAAATACCAACTCCTAAATTCGAAGTTTTTAATAAAATAAGTATTAAAAACACCAATTTTAAAAAATTAACCGAAACAATCGGCTCTTCGATGTTTATAAAACCCGCGAATTTAGGTTCATCGGTCGGAATAAGTAAAGTCAACAACGAAAATGAGTTTAAAAAAGCAATAAAAATTGCTTTTGAATATGATAAAAAAATCATATGTGAAGAAGCCATAAACGGCAGAGAAATAGAATGCTCTGTACTTGGAAACGAAGAACCTATCGCATCCTTGCCTGGTGAAATAGTCGTAAAAAGTGAATTTTATTCTTACGAAACAAAATATTTAGATGAAGATGCCGCTACTTTGGAAATCCCCGCTAGATTACCAGAAGAAATTATAAAAAAGATACAGGAATATGCGGTTAAAGCCTTTAAAGTCCTCTGTTGCCAGGGAATGGCAAGAGTTGACTTTTTCCTGCGTAATGATACCGAAATATTGGTAAATGAGATAAATACAATACCGGGTTTCACAAAAATAAGCATGTATCCTAAACTCTGGGAAGCAAGCGGTATATCATACACGGAATTAATCGATAAACTCATACAACTCGCAATTGAACGGTTTAATAAAGAACGGAAACTGAAAACGTCATTCGAATAAAACCACACCCTCCCCACTAAATAATTAACCACTGACTAATACGGACAAACACTGAAAAAAACAAATTTGATGTACAAGTTTAACAGCCGACTCTTAATTACCTTCCCATTCTTCTATTAATGGATGAGGGTAGGTATAAGGCGTATAGCCTGGTTTTTCTAAGTTGTTATAATAATCTCTGTTTTCCTGTATGTGAGCACCGCAATTGTTGTGTACATAAACCTCAATATTACTTCCCTCACATGTATTATTCCATTGATAAAAGGGATCCCGTTCCTGAGGTGGATAAGGATTTTCATCTGTCCATAACCACTCATCTGTAGACCGTCCAATCTGGTCGCGGGCTGGATATCCTGTCGAATCTTCATTGCCATCCCATGGCGAAGTACCGTCAGCTAAACCGCCATCACCCAGAGCCTCAAAAGTTCTTCGGTTATCTACAACAATAGAAGGACCTGAAGACCAACTTCCGGTTATAGTATTATCAAAAACGACCCCGGTTCCGCCGCGCAAGAAAAAAGGCGCCCACATAGCTCTCTCTACCTGATTAATTGTATTTTCGTAAATCTCCCAGCTTCGGGTAGCCCTGTGCGTTCCCTGAAGAGAATGAGCTTCGATATAGGCATCATTTATAATATTATACCGAAATACGTATCTGCCGCCGTAATTAGCGTCTATTGCGTTGCTAAATTGCGTATAATTAAATATGCAATCTTCAATAAAAACGGCGTTATTGGTTCCAAGCCCCAGAGGCTCAGCCCAGATACCATTAGCCATAAGGCTTGCATCACCCACAACCAACGCCCTGGTATTATTGAATTCACAATGGTCAACCAATCCTACGGGACATCCTCCATCAGATGAATATCCACGTGCACTGACGCCTTCAATAATGTTTTCAATATTGTTATCAAATTGGCAGTGATCGATACGCCAGCCTTCTCCTCTGACCGTAATACCATTTCCGTTATCGTTAGCAAGCTTAAATCCCATATTGGTAACGCGTGAGCCGGAACTTCCCATATTGATTAAACTGCCGGGTTCTGACGTATCGGAGGAAATAACGGTTGCTTCCTGTCCGCTGCCCGATAACGTTATTTTTTTATCATCGGGTATCTCAAGTCTAGAGGTCCAGGTACTACTGCCGCGTAGAATCCTTACAATATCCCCGCTTTCAGCCGAATCAACCGCTGCCTGAACGTCTTCGAAAGACGTACTTCTTGCTAAAATATCGTACGCCGGACCGGAGTCCAACTTGCATGATTGAAATACAACCATCAATATGATAAGAACGAATATAACCGTTAATTTTCGTAAAAACATAATTCTATTCTTCCTTCTAATTCCACCTTTTCCATTAGAATTATAAGGATTATTAAAGATTAGTCAAGAGCGGTGCAGAGCACCGAGTCCTGTGTCTTCAGTCATGAGTCTTTAGTCAAAAAAAGAAAAAAAATAAAATCAGTAAAAATCCGTGTTAATCGGCATAATTAGGGGGGGCAGGAGTTGAGCTCCTGGCTTCTTACACCTGAATTCTTTCTTGTTTTGTGTCTTTTGTAATTCAATTAGTATTTAAAGGAAGGTGGGGTTTTCAATTTTTGAACTTTGATTTGTAATTTTACATTTTGATATTTTATTTTTGCATTCCAGCTTATTAAACCCCTTGACATGTCATAACTTTTGTCTATATTACTGTCATGAATAATAACGATACAAAAACTAATTCAATAAATAAGAGCATCCAAAAATCTCTCAGGAGGTCATTTTTTAATCCTCCACAAAGATCAGGTCGTTATTACGTTTATACCTACATATTCAATTATTCCTGGTGGCACAAAAACAAAAATACATCCGAGTTCACAGCCTAAAGTTAAAGTTAATAACAGGGCAAATTTAGAAACTCGGAGAGTAAGAAAAATGTTTTTTTCTGTATTTAATTATTACACAAAAGGAAAAACATAAAATGGAAAAATTAAAGATTGTCATTCCAAAGGGAAGAATTTACGATAATGTCGCAGATTTATTGGTTTCTGCCGGTATATATTTTAAAACCGACGGTAGAAATTATCGTCCTCTGGTAAGCAATGAAAAAATAGATATAAAAATAATGAAACCTCAAAATATTCCGAAACTTGTGGAAATGGGAGCTCGCGATATTGGTTTTACAGGGTACGATTGGATAAAAGAGGAAAAAGCCAAGGTAGTAGAGGTCATGGACCTTGGATTCGACCCGGTAAAAATAGTCGGCGCGATTCCGTCGAAATATTCGATAAAAGATTTGCAAAAAAGAAAGATTATCGTTGCATCGGAATATGAAAATATATCCAGAGAATTTCTAAAAAAGAAAAAATACAAATTTGAATTCCTGCGGACTTACGGAGCAACTGAAGTCTTTCCGCCAGACGACGCGGATATGATTATAGATAATACTTCAACGGGAATAACACTCATCGAACACAATTTAAAAATAGTGGATACGGTTATGGAATCTTCAACAAGGTTTATTGCCAATAAAGAAGCAATGAAAAAAAAGAAAAAAGATATTGATAAACTAAAAATGCTTTTCAAAGCGGTTCTGGACGCAAGAAAGAAAGTATTGCTGGAAATGAACGTCCCGGCAGATAAACTGCCAAGTTTAGTGAAATTTCTTCCCTGTATGCGCTCGCCTACAGTCGCACCATTATACAAAGAAGAAGGATACGCGGTTAAAATAGCGGTTGATAAATCGGAAGTCCTTGATTTAATCCCTAAGTTGAAGCAATATGGGGCAAGAGATATACTGGAATACGAAATAAGCAAGGTGGTATTATGAAATATATAAGAAAATCAATTCAGGAATTAAAAGAATACAGCGTTCCGCAGGATAAATACGAAGTAAAGCTAAATCAGAACGAATCTCCTTATGATGTACCGAAAGACTTAAAAGAAGAGATTATAAAGCGGATGATGAATACGGACTGGAATAGGTACCCATCCAGAACCGCTATACCGCTCGTAGAAGCTATTTCAGAATATACGAATTTTCCAAAGGAAGGCATTGTAGCGGCAAACGCATCGAACGAAATAATTCAGGGTATATTTCAGGCTATCTGTGACTCCACTGATAAGCTTGTTGCAATCTCACCCGGCTTTGCAATATATCCATACCTTTCTCAAATTATGGATTTAAACCTCGCCGAAGTTCCTTTACTGGAAGATTTCTCATTCGACGTCCCGGCAATAATAAAAGAAGGCAAAGATGCAAAATTGGTCGTTCTTGCCCTCCCTAACAACCCTACCGGCACTACTATATCGATAGACAAAATAGAAGAAATTGCGCAGAATATAAACGGGATTTTTGTCGTAGATGAAGCTTATTTTGAATTTTCCAAAAAAACAGCAATTTCCCTACTGGACAGATACGATAATATTATCATAATTAGAACATTATCAAAAGCTTTCGGACTCGCCGGG
>CAYRCN010000046.1:0-11537 GCA_964422805.1 uncultured bacterium
ATCGGGAAGCGGGGATCGTACAATAAAGGTATGGGATGCCGAAAGCGGTAATCGTCTTTTGACTTTAAGAGAACACTCTGATGTCATTCGTTCGGTTGTATTCAGTCCTAATGGGAGTAAGATCGCCTCGGGAAGCGGGGATGATACAATAAAGGTATGGGATGTCGAAAGTGGGAATTGTCTCCGGACGTTATCCGGACACGCTAATGACGTTAATTCAGTCGCGTTCAGCCCTGATGGAGGAAAGATTGTATCGGGAAGTTCGGATGAAACCGTAAAGGTCTGGGATACCTCTAATGGTAATTGTCTTCTGACATTAACCGTACCTACTTCTTATTTTTATCCCATCGAGTCAGTTGCATTCAGCCCCGATGGTGGGAAGATTGTGTCAGGAAGCCAGGATAATACCGTAAAGGTCTGGGATGCCTCTAATGGTAATTGTCTTCTGACTTTAACCGGACATTCTAATCGTGTCCTGTCAGTTGCCTTCAGTCCTGATGGGGGGAAGATTGTTTCAGGAAGCCAGGATAATACCATAAAGGTCTGGGATGCCGCCAACGGTAATTGTCTTCACACATTAACCGGACACCCTGGTTACGTTCATTCAGTTGTCTTCAGTCCTGATGGGGGGAAGATTGCATCGGGAAGCCAGGATAATACCGTAAAGGTCTGGGATGCCTCAAGTGGTAATTGTCTTATGACATTAACTGGCCATTCTTCTTCCGTCACTTCAGTTGCGTTCAGTCCCGATGAGAGTAAAATCGTATCGGGAAGCAAGGATAAGATAGTAGCCCTATGGTCCGCATCTACAGGAACTTTGATTAGAATTATGATAGATGAGACTGGAACTGAAGATGTTGATTGCGGCGATGAATCAGGAGAGTGGGGGTGTACCTGTGACACGGTCTGCACATGCGAGGAAGTATGCACATGTGATACGGTTTGCGGATGCGTTTCTGAGGGACATTACTGGTATCCAACCTAAAATGCTTTTAAATCTGGAAGAGATTCAAAGCGAAGTAAGGGAATATCAATCTAAATCTCCTAATATAACTGAACTTACGGAAGAGTGGGTAAATCACGTTGCTAAAATTAAAAAAGAGATTGAAGGGGTAAACCTAAAAGCTAACGGAGAAATTCTTTTTCTGGGAGAACTTTCACCGGGTTGTAAAGCTTGTAAAGAAGGAAAATGGGACTGTATTTTTATTACATTAAAGTGTAATCTGGATTGTGATTTCTGCTGGAGTCCAAATTTTTCGTCCTGCAAGAATATGGAGTCGGCGTTTGGTTCGACACCTGAAGAGATTCTCTTTAATCTCGCCGGGACAGAAATTACCGGCATTAGTTTCAGCGGAGGTGAACCCTTTTTAGAGTGGGAAAAACTTATAAATTGGTTCAGTGAATTTAAAAGACTCAGCCCGGGAAAATACTACTGGGTATATACCAATGGGCTTCTGGCAGATGAGAAAAAAATTAGACAACTTTCGAAGTTAGGCCTTAATGAGATTCGTTTTAATGTGGCAGCAACCGGATATAACCATCCTGTGGTTCTGAAGAACATGAAAGTTGCAAGCCGTTTTATTCCCAGTGTTACAATTGAAATTCCTTCTATTCCGGAACACAAATCCCGGGTTCTTTCAAACCTGGCAATCTGGAGTAAATTAGGCGTTAAATATCTTAACTTGCACGAGTTGATGTATGAACCTGATAGTAATTCGGCTAATCATGCGGGAAAAAAGCAAATTGCGATACTGCCGGATGGGCATATTACCGCCATCAATCCCGAAAGCCGCAGTTTAACTCTTGAAGTAATGAAAAGCGTACAGAAATTAGGTTTGTCGCTCTCTGTAAATGACTGTTCCCTCCAGAGCAAAATAAGACAATTGAAAGGCAGACGCAGAACCCTTGCCCCTTTAGTAAAAAAAACTTACGAAAAAATTTTGAATGATGAGTTTTTAGAAAGCTGCTGTGCTTATTGGAACGAAGAAAAATATTTTTTCTTTCATTCGGATTCGATAAATGAAGTCAGGGGAAAGCAAAATGGATGTAATCTGCTTAGACTTATCCGAACCGTTCCTTTAGGTCTGCATCAAAAAGGAAAATGGATTGCAAAGGAAGACCTTTAATGCCTCAGAAGAAGGAACCAAATTTTGAATCGGTAAACATAACAAGGCGTAAATTTTTCCCTCTGCTAGTAAGAGAAGTTTTTTCTATATTTGAAGAATTAAAGGGAAAGCCTCAAAGGAAAATCAGCGATTTACCAAATCTTCCGGACGATGTAGTCCGAAAAATAGTTCCCGTTTTTAACAGAGAAAAAAACTTCAATATTAAGGATAATGTTTTAAATCTTCGAAACAAAAAGACAGGTGAAAATAAAGAAATTTACGTTTTTGATTCTGAGGAAAAATATATATTTGAGCTTTTCGATAAGGGTAAATCTCTGGAGGAGATAGGAAATAAAGCTGCCGAGAAATTTGGAATGGAGGATAAAACCGCTTACCGGAAAACCAGGTCGTTATTCCTATCTCTCTCTAAATTTCTTATTTGTTTTCCTTCTGAACCTTATGATTGATAACGAGGATAAAAAGTTAACTTTAAAAGACCTCTATGTGATTTCCATCTTTGACGAGTATTTGATTTACTCTCCTTTAAGAAAGATAGCCGCACTGGTAAATAAAAAAGCGATTATTAAACTCAAAGAGATGTTTGAGGGCAAAACTAAGAAAAACATTAACTCCGAAGATTTATATAGACTTTTTTGCGAATTCAAAAAAACCTCTCCCCAAATGCCATCCGAGACAACAGGCAAATTAAGACCCAATTTCATCGGGTTGATTCCTACAAGAAGATGTAATCTTTCTTGTGTTTATTGTGATTTCGGAGCCGACACCGCTCCGGAAACGAATATGGACTTTTCAATCGCTGTGACAGCAGTGGATTGGATGGCAAAAAGAATGCAGGAATTAGGCCGCAAAATTTTAGAGATACATTTTTTCGGGGGGGAGCCTTTTGTAGCGGAAGACGTAATAGACGTAGCCGTACACCGTGCACGAAGAATTTCTAAACAGACTGGCTTAACTCCCCGTTTTGAGGTCGCCACAAACGGTTATTTCAATGAAAAAAGAGCTTTTTTCCTCGGAGATTACCTCGACACAGTGATTCTTTCTTTTGATGGTCCTAAAGAGATTCACGACCGTTATCGACCTGTTAATGAAAATCAAGGAAGTTTTGAAAAAGTCGTACGGACTGCTGAACTCCTGAGTAATACCCCTGCCGATCTGTGCTTCCGTACTTGTGTAACGAAGGAAAGTGTTACTCAAATGCAAAAGATAGCAAGATGGTTCTGCGAGGGATTCAAACCCACGATTATAAACTTTGAACCGCTCCAAGCTACGGCTCAATCGGAAGAAGCGGGTTTAGAGCCGCCGGATCCATATGATTTTGCACGGGAATTTCTTAAAGCTTATAAAATTTCAAGTAAATATGGCGTAAGACAGATATCTGCTTCGAGTATAACTGACCAAAGCCGTTATTCATTCTGTCCTTTAGGAACAGACACAATGATTGTTTCTCCCGATGGTAGAATCAGTGGTTGCTACTTACCTGAAAACAGGTGGAAAATAAGGGGACTTGATCTTAATATGGGATATATAAAAGAAGACGGCTCAATTGATATTGATGAAGAAGCAGTAAACAGATTAAGAAAAATTGTAAGAAACAAACCTCTTTGCGAAAACTGTTTTTGTAGATGGACCTGTGCTGGTGGTTGTCATGTAAATAATAGCTTTCCGGGTTCTTCTTACGAGTATGGCGATTTTTGCATTCAGACACGTATTATTACAGCAGGTTCACTTCTTAATAATTTAGGTCTTGTCAATATGGTTGATTCTCTTATTGAAAATGATTCTGCGCTTCAGGAGATTGCCCGTCGTCCTTCATACCGGCTCGAAGACTGGGAGGAAACCCGTGTCGGATGCGCCTAAAAAAAACGAGTATATTCTTCATCCTGTTCCTCAGTTAAACTGGCTCGTTGAGGCTTACGGCACCATTTTAATAGAAAAGAAAACAGGTAAGGTTCATTATCTCAATTATCCTGAAGCTGCGATTTGGGATTTAATGACCCGAAATTATACTTCAGACAGGATTATAGCTATGCTGTCGGCTATTTTATCCCTCAAACAAGAAAAAGCAGAACCTTTATTTTTTAAAACCATTAAAGAGTGGAGCGACAAAGGGCTTTTAATCAAAGAGAGTAATAATGGCTAATATTTCAATAACTTTACTCTGCAACAGGGACTGCAGATATTGTTTTACAAAAGATATAGCAAATAAAAATGAATTGAAAGAACCTAACATGTCACTTGCGACCTTCAGGCAAACTCTGGATTTTTTAGACCGCTCCGGAATAAAGCAAGTCCGTCTGCTTGGAGGTGAACCAACCCTACATACCCGGTTTTCCCATCTAATAGATGAAGTTCTAAGTAGAGGGCTGAATTTACTCATATTTTCAAATGGGCTGATGGGGGCATCAACTCTTGATTACCTGGAAAACATACCGCTTGAGAAGATAAAAATACTCTTAAATACAACTTTCTATAAGGAGTCGGCATTAAATGAGCAAAAACAAATGGATTCAGTTTTTGAGCGTTTGGGCCCTAAGGTACTATTAGGAGTTAATATAGATTCACCCTCTGTTGAACTTGATTTTACGCTGGGACTTATCGAAAAATATGGTCTTTCAAAAACCGTACGGCTTGGACTGGCTCATCCTTGTATAGGAGGAAGTAACTCTTTCCTCCATCCTAAATATTATATCGAGGTAGGTGAAAAAATAATTTCTTTCGCCGCCCGTGCCAAAAAATCAGGTGTGGATTTGGAATTCGATTGCGGTTTTGTTCCCTGCATGTTTCCTGCTCCGAGTTTAAAAAAACTCGGTAAATCGCTCAAGGATATCGGCAGCCGCTGCAATCCTATACTTGATATTCTTCCGGACGGACGGGTAATTTCCTGTTATCCGCTAAGCGAATTTCACTGTGAACCTCTCCCGGAAGATAAAGACGCTTCCTGGCTCCGAAAACGTTTTGAAAGCAAATTAGCTCCCTATAGATCGACAGGCATTTTTCGAGAATGCTCCGTATGCAGTCTTCATGAAAGCGGAAACTGCAATGGGGGTTGCCTGGCGGCTGCCATGAATCGTTTACGTCACTGGAAATTTTCTTCGAGTATACTCGAAGAAAAATACAATAATAGCCTGAATCGACCCAAAAAAGTTTTTGTAAAAAACAGAAAAAATTTAATTCAGAAAGAGGAAAACTCCGAAATAAAACCCTGTAAGGAATCATGGATTATCCCATACGTTGATCAACCTCTTCAATTCTGGGAGAGCGTTGCTGAAAAGCATGGAGACCGCGTAAAAGAAGTCTATCTTCCTCTTCCGGGTAAAATTAAAAGTTCCGGCAGACCTCTACAGTTGACTGAAAATTTAGAGGAATTCTTATGCCACTCACCTTTTTCGATATCTGTTTTAATTAACACTATGCCTTTACATAAACCTGTGGAGGAACTTTCCCCGATTATAATTGAGGATCTCGGTAAACTTATAGAGAAATATAATGTTGCCGGCGTTACAGTCTCTAATCTTTTACTGGGTAAACATATTAAAAAAATTTTGCCTGAGTTGTCCATAACAGCGTCGGTTCTAATGGACATAGCAGAACCAAATCAGATACAAATGTTAGGTAAGGTATACGATAGTATTGTTGTCTCAAGTCGTATTGTACGAGATTTATCTGCTCTTAAAGCTATAAGAGAAGCATTCTCAGGAAAAATACGACTTATTGTAAACGAAGCTTGTTTACCCGGTTGTCTGCTCCGAGTGCAGCATTTCTATGAGATGAGTAGTAATTTCAGTCAGCCTCTTTCCCTTTGTACTGAAGTGCTAAAGAAGCACCCCTGGATGAGACTCACAGGAGCCTGGGTGCTGCCTCAACATTTACATTTTTATGAAGGAGTCTACGACGAGCTAAAACTCTCCGGAAGAGTGACGCTATCTAACCCTGAAACTTACTTAAAAGTTTTGAAATCTTATCTTTTTAGGCTACCTCTTACTCCTGATGAAATTGGTGGAGGTCCAGCTTCGGTTCTCAATCCTTTACATATTAGCGAGAATTTTTTTTATCATACTTTACACTGCGGTCATCAATGCCATAAATGCAGCGTTTGTCGAGATTATTATGAAGCTGCAATGACGGAATATAATAATGAAAAAGAAAAATAAACTTTTTAGAAGAGTAAATCCTTCATGGGCAATCTTTCAGTCAGAGATAGAAAATTACAACATTTTCTATGTACCTGGGAATTTTGCTCTCGTGAAATCACAAGTTTCAAATTCTATAAAGCAAGCGTGGAAAACAAAAAAAATCCCGAAGAGCGTGGAAGATCGAGAACTGATGGAGTGGCTTGAAGATTGTGCTAAACAGGCGAAAAAAAAGTGGAGAAAATGGATTGAAAAGCCATTTAAACCAGAATGCTTAACTTTATATTTAAGCAATAAGTGTAATGTTGCTTGTTTATATTGCTATTCTTCCAAAAAAGATAAGCGAATTTCAGAAAACTTATCCGGAGAATCCGATATAATTAAAGAAGAAGTCGTCCATAGCGCTTCTCAATTGGTTGCTAAAAATTGCGCAGATAAAGGGAAACCATTTTACTTGGTAGTGCAGGGAGGAGGAGAACCGACCATACACTGGGAACTTTTAGGACGAATAGTAAAACTTACCCGGGAGACCGCAGAAAAATTTGGCATTGGATGGTCAAGTTATATTTCAACTAATGGGGTTGTTCCTAAAGAGAAAGCCCGGTTATTAGCGAGGTATTTTACGATGATAGGCCTTTCCTGCGACGGTCCGCCTGATATACAGGATAGCCAGCGTCCGCTTAAAAATAATGGAAAATCATCAAAAATTGTTGAAGAGACAGCCAGTGTTTTTACCAAAACAGGTGCTCGCTTCGTAGTCCGCTCAACCATTACCCCTGAAACAATGGAGAGACAGACGGAAATAGTTCGCTATTTGCACGAAACTTTAGGCGCTTCACAAATGCGATTTGAACCCGTTTACTATCAGGGTAAGGCAATGTTTACGCCGGGTCAGGCAAATGTTTTTTTAGAAAATTTCCTCCGTGCCAGGGAAGTTGCTTTATCTCTTGGGTGTTCTTTATCTATTTCAGGAGTCCGACTTAACGAAATTCACGGAACCTATTGTGATATTCTCAGAGATGTTCTTCGTTTAACACCCGATGGAATCGCAACTGCCTGTTTTTATCATACAGATGGCAAAAAAGCCTCTGATTTAGGCCTGGATATTGGATACTTTGATAGCAACAAAAACCAATTTATTTTAAAAGAAGAAAAAATAGCTTTACTCAGACGCACCGCTTTAAATATTCCACAAAATTGCCAGGACTGTATTAATGTTTACCATTGTGCCCGTGTTTGTCCCGAGTTTTGCTATCTTACCTCAAAATTTCCAGCGAAGACTGTCGAAATTTTTCGCTGTAAACTTCAGAGAAATTTGGCTGAAGCCCAAATCATACAAGCGGCAGAGGAACTCTGTAAGAAGGAAAGACAGGAAACGAAAAATCCGACTTCCAGACAAGAACAATTGCTTAAAGAGTTAAAAGAAGTCTCTCCCTTTATGAACGCTGATAATATTGTACATCAATGGAAGAGTATAGAAGGGAAGCACAATATTGAAAATGGTGTAATGCCTTCTCCAATATGGACGGAAAGAAAATTTGAGCATAACGGGAAAGAAGCATGGCAACAAATAGTTAATGATTTCCCAGGTAAAGATAATTATGGACCAATTTCTATATACTTTCATGTACCCTTTTGTGATCGAAAATGTGGTTTTTGTGATTGCCATTCAGTACCTCTTGCAAGAAATAAACGCCAGCGTGCAGAGCAGTTTTCTAAGATATTGATGAACGAGATAGAAATATGGGCTCGAATACCATCTTTAAGTAAACGTCCGGTTACAACAATACACTTCGGAGGAGGTACACCCAATTACCTGGATTGGAATCTCCTTAAAGGTGTTGTTGAAAATTGCCGAACGCATTTTAATACAACCTCAAGCACTGAATGGGCTCTTGAGTCGACTTCCAGTTTGCTTTCTAAGGAACATTTAAAACAATTAAAGAAATTAGGTTTTTCCCGGCTTCATGTTGGAGTTCAAACTTTGGAAGAACAACTTAGAGAAAAATTAGGGCGAAAAGATAGACCTATGATGGTTCTGGAAAAAATATCTAATGCAATTGATATGGGCTTTGTAACTTCCGTAGATATAATCTATGGTCTGCCAGGACAACGCTTCAAAGGTTTGATAGAAACTTTAAAACTTCTGCTAGAAATCGGCGTGTACGGCTTTTCACTCTATCGCTTAAATATTTCCAACCGAAATCGTAATTTTCTTGAGAAAAAAATGAAATTCATATATGATCCTTTTCACACTTATTTGCTTTTGCAGGCAGCAGAGCAGGTTCTTATATCACAAGGCTATAAGAAAAATTTTTTCAATCATTTTGCAAAACCCGAAGATTTAAATCTATATTCAACTCATGCTAAAAGAGGAGAAGATTTGTTGTCCTTGGGCCCTACAGCTGACGGAGTATTTGGATTCTACCATTATCGACATCCTGATTGGAAAAAATATGTATCTGGCACCGATTTCAGTAAACCTGTTTTGGAAGGCGGCTTATGGGAATCCGGGTTAGAAAGGAAGTTACGCCCTGCCAAAAGAGAACTAATGGGAAATTATATTACCCGTTCTCTTTTTCGCAAACTAAATGCGGAACCATTACTCGATTCTTGGCTAAATGATTCATTATTAAGAAAAGATCCGGCCAATGAGAGTTTTGGGCTTACCGCTAACGGAACTTGGTTAATTAACGAAATGATCACTAAGTTAGAAAACAGGCTTAGAGAAGTTTTCTTGCCGGAAGTTTAATTTTCTTAAGCTGTTTTTCGATACGAAGTGTTTATGCTCTATTCTCCTAATAAATAGCAAGCCAAGAGGAATCAATAACCTGCCATAATCCACTTGTCATTGGTCAGTAGTCACTTGTCAATAAAAAAACACCAATTCATTTTTTCTTTGCGTTCTCCGCCTCTCTGCAGTCAAATTATTTTTCTCGATTTTTTAATATTTGTAAAATATAATATACGTGTATTGTAAAATTATAATATTTTTTCCCTTGAATTTTATTTTATTTGGATTATACTATATGTATGAAAGATATTATGCTTGAGTTAGGGAGTGAAGAACTTAAAAGGATAATGGACTGCCTAGATTGTTCCTTTGTAATTTTGGATAAATCCGGCAAGCTTCTTTTTAAAAACAGGTCTTTCAAGGAATGTGGTTACTCTCTTAATTCTATCATTTCGGGTGGTATAGATTTTAAAAATATTCGAAAAAAGACCGAAAGGCAAGTCGAAGTTGAGTGTGATGGGCGAACAGAACAACTGACAATTAAGATTACTCCTCTTGAAGTTTCGGATTCTCCGGAAAATATTTTTCTTGTCGAAGTCTGTTCGCAAGAAACGGATCTCAGCAGCATAATAGAATCCTGGTACAAAACAGTAGATGCTTTAAGTGAGATGGTATATGTGGTGGATGAAGATTACAATCTGGTAAAGCTGAATAATGCTGCCGCTCTGTTGAGCGGTAATCATCCTAAAGATTTGATAGGGGATAAATGTTATAAAGCTGTTTTTGGGAAAGAGGAAGCTTGTAAAAGCTGTATTCTTCCGGAAATAATAGCTTCGGTTAGAAAGGAAAAACTTCAAACTATAAGGAGGGAGTGGGATAGATCTTTTCTTGTATCTGCGGTAAAAATAAAAAAGGGAGAATATCTTTTCATAATGGAAGATGTGACAAAGATAGAGCATCTGGAAAGGAATATTGCGGAAATAAAGAGATTTACATCCATAGGAGGCATCATTTCTCATATCAGACATTCTGTTGGTAATGCGGTCAACGCCTTGAAATGTTCTTTGCAGGTTCTTGAACACTTGTACGACAATATCGATGATTCAAAAAGAAAAGAATTTTTAAAAAGGGCTCTCGGTGAGATAGAGCGTATGGAATCTTTACTTACTACTTTAAGAGAATTTTCCAGGTACGAGGCAATAGGATCTTTTGAATTAAATCTTACAAAATTAATTTTGGATAACGTGGAAATTTTCGATAATTATTGTAAAAATGCGGGGGTCGATTTTAAATGCGAATGCGAAGAAAGAGAGTTTATTATAAAAGGAGATAAGCTTTCAATTGTTGCCGCCTTAACGGAAATTATCGATAATGCCATCGAGTCAATGGAGGGCTCTCCGGAAAAAGAACTTTTGTTTAAATACTCGGTAAAGGATGAAGAAGCAATCATAAAGATCACCGATAAGGGCAGCGGGATAGAAGAAAACCATTTGCATAAAGTGGCCGAACCATTTTTCACAACCAAAAGAGATAGAGCCGGACTGGGACTATATCAGGCTGCTAAGATTATAAAAACGCAGGGTGGTGACGTTGCTTTTAAGGTCGAAAAAGCTGGGGGAACAACGGTAAAAATCATTCTCAGGAAATCATAAATCATGAATGAACTTACTGTAATACTTGTGGACGATGATATTCCCTTTCTTGAAAGCATGAAGGATGGGGTAAAACACTCAATAAAAAATATAAAACTGATTACACATACTAATGCAGAAGATGCTTGTAAATCCCTCGAGGAAAACGATGTATCCTTATTAATAACGGACCAACATCTACCGGGTATGAGCGGAGTCGAACTTGTTAATTTTGTCGACAAAAAATATCCTGCCATTCCAATTATTCTTATCACCGCCTACGGGACTCCAAAATTAAAAGATTACGCCATTAATACCGGCGCTATTAAATTTTTCGATAAGCCTCTAAACCTTAAAAAGATGATAAAAGAAATAAAAAAAGGGTTGAAGCTTTCGAGAGAAGATTTAACCAGCATAAGAAAGATGTCTCTTGCAACAGTTTTAGAGCTTATAAGTATGGAGAAAAAAAACGCTTCTGTTGTTGTGAAAGACAGAGAAACCAATAGAAACGGCAGGATATGGTTTAAAGAAGGAAATTTGATAGACGCAGAAATAGACGGTTTGGAAGGTATAGAAGCTATTTTTGAAATGCTCCCCTTCAGTGATGTGGATATAATAATAAGAGAAAGAGAGCATGACAGAATTACTATAACGGATGTGTCTCTCGAATATGTTTTGCTTGAAGGCATGAAGCGTGCAGATGAAAAGGAAGTGAAAAAAAAGAAAAAAAAGGAGGATTCTATGGCTCTTAATGAAGATGTTTTTGATGAAATAAGCACATTAAAAGGCTTTATTGCAGCTGCCGTTTATCTCGGGAATGGTGAAGTTATACTCTCAAAAACTTTAGAAAAAGTACCTGTTCAAAAGATGGGCGGGCTTGCGATAGAACTTTACAAAGTAGCGAAAGACTTTGCCA
>CAYRCN010000047.1:0-11459 GCA_964422805.1 uncultured bacterium
TGGATGACAACGCTACGAACAGATTGATTTTAAGGGAAATTCTTACGGCATGGGACGCGGATGTGATGGAAGCCTCGGGAGGAGAAGAGGCGATTTCTATTATAAAGTCTTCCAGGAAAAAGGGTAATAATTTCCGGCTTGTTTTGCTGGATCGGCGAATGCCCTCTGTAGATGGTTTTAAAGTAGCTGAAGCTATCAGAGAAGATAAAAAGAGCGAAGAGACTACGACTGTAATGATGCTCACCTCTGATTATAGAATTAATGATTTAAACCGTATAGATAAATTAGGTATAAGTTGTTATTTGGTTAAGCCTATTAAGAGAGATGAATTGAAAAATGCAATTCTGACCACGCTTGGCTTATGGAAGGCTAAGAAAAAGAAAAAAGAGATAGAGAAAGTTAAAGCGATTGATTTGCCGGCTATGAAAATCCTGCTTGTAGAGGATACAGAAGATAACCGTTTACTAATAAAGGCTTTTTTGCAGAAATCTGCTGTTGAAATCGATGAAGCTGAAAATGGTAAGATTGCTTTTGAGAAATTCAAGAAAAATGTATATGATTTAGTTTTGATGGATATGCAAATGCCAATTATGGATGGATATACAGCTACCAGAAAAATACGTATGTGGGAAAAGAGAGTGAGAGCTAGGGAAGCGCCGATTATTGCGCTTACTGCTTATGCTTTAAAGGGTGATGCCGAGAAAAGTCTCGATGCCGGATGCAATACGCATGTTTCAAAACCTGTAAAGATGGAGACGTTGGTTGAAGTCCTGAAGGAATTTGCAGATAAATTGGGTTTATAATTAAGGAGGAGTTATGGATGAGAAAGAAAAAATTGTTGTTAAAGTGGATCCGGAAATAGCCGATCTCATCCCCGGGTTTTTAAATAACAGAAAAAAGGATATAGAGAATATGGAATCATGCCTAAAGGTGAAAAATTTTGAGCAAATAGAACGTCTGGGACATAGTATGAAAGGTTCAGGTACAGGTTACGGGTTTGACGGAATCAGTGAAATAGGCAGGTCTATAGAAATAGCAGGAAAAGAAAAAGATATAGAAAAGATTAAAAAAGGTATTGAAGACTTAAGAGATTATCTGGATAGAGTTGAAATAATAAATTAGTAGATTCTTTAAACTATATTTAATGAATAAAAAATACGAGTTGATTCTTTTTGACCTCGATGGGACATTGTTTGATTACGAAAAAGCAGAGGAATTCGCTTTAAAAAAAAGCATGGGACACTTCGGTATTGATTATAAATTCCCTTCTTATTTAAAAAAATACAGGATAATAAACAGGGAAGTATGGAGAGAGTTCGAAAGAGGCGAGACAAGCCTTGATGAGTTAAAGTTAAAAAGATTCAAAGTTTTGTTTGATGAACTTGGTATAGACCAAGATATCAAAGCTTTTAGCGATAGTTATCTGAATTATATATCTAAGACTTCTTTTGTTACAGAGGGGGCGGAGGAAGTTGTTTCCTCATTATACGGAAAGTGTAAACTCGCATTGGCTACGAACGGAATTTACTCCGCTCAGTATGAAAGATTGAAAAATTCACCTTTGAAGGGTTATTTCGATGTTTTTGTGGTTTCGGAAAAAATCGGATTTGCAAAGCCCGACCCCAACTTTTTCAGGTATGTTTTCAACGTTACTGAACATAGTGATAAGAATACTGCTCTGATTATCGGCGATTCTCTTTCGTCCGATATAAAAGGTGGACTCGATTTTGGGATTGATACGTGCTGGTTTAATCCCCGAAAGATTAGAAACGAGGAAAAAGTATCTCCGACGTACGAAATAGAAAAACTATCGCAAATTAAGGATGTTCTAAAGCTTACCTCAAAGAAACCACAGATTGCACAAGATTAGCACAAGATTTTATTGTTGTTTTAAAACTGCTAACTGCTATCTGCTCCCTACTCCCTAAATTTCACACAGAGATACAAAGAACACAAAGTTTTTATTTGTTTTATTTTTGACTCATGACTCTCGACACAAGACTCAGGACTCAGTTAACCACTTAACTAATCCGAAGGATTCTTAAGGCTTAACAGTAGTTTAGTATTCGGTTAATAACTCCTTAACAAGAAAACCTATATCCTTGGTCGAAATTTATAACCTTAAAAGGGGGGTTTTATGAGAAGGTTTTGGTACTTGGTTTGTTTGGGGCTTTTATTTGTTTCGCCTGCAAGTTTGACTGGCACAGAAACGAAGGTCTCTATGGTGTTGTGGAACAGGTATACTGCTGACCTCACTGGTGGGGAGATAAATGAGAGTGTGTTCAGCCTGGAAAGAGGTTATTTTAGAATCGAGCCTACTTTTAACGATAAAATAAAAGGCAGATTTAATATTGACTTGTTTTCAGACGAAGATGCTCTCGACGGAGCAGGACTCAAGTTAAAATATGCCTATCTGGATTTCATTGAAGTTTTGCCGATTCCCGAGAGCCAAATCAGCGTTGGTTTGATTAAGCATTATTTCGGAACCATCTATGATTGGGAGTATCTATCCATAGAGAAAGCATTAGAAGATAAGGAAGGAGTTGCTGCATCTACGGATTATGGGCTTGCATTATTTGGTTATCTGCCCGGCGGATATGGCGAATATGCGGTTTCCGTATTAAACGGCGAAGGATATAAAAAGACCGGTGGTGATGTGGACAAGGAGCCTGAGATCGCGGCTAACTTGAGAGTTATCCCGATACCCGGAGTTACTGTAGGCGGTTCTGTGTTGTACGAAAACGACGAGAGCGAGAGACTTGCATACGCAGGTGTAGCCCATTTTGCAAAAGGTCCTTTTGATCTCCGGGGTGAATATCTTGTTTCTGGTATGAACGCCATTACTGGTAACGGTTTTATGGTTATGCCTATCTTTAAACTAAGAGGATTGACCGGTGTTGATGTCGACTTATTGGGAAGGTTTGATATGTGGGACGGGAATACCGATGTAGATGATGATGGTCGCATGACTATTACAGCAGGGATAAACTGGAATCTTGTTCGAGACGAACAAGGTGCCCCTATAGTGTTTTTCCACTTTGAGGGCGAAAGAACGATGTTTGAGGACGATGCGCTTACTGATATCGATAAATTGATGGCTCAAGTGCAGTGGAAGTTCGGCAATGTATTTTAAATGGCAAGCTGATTTCTTAACAGTTTCTTAACAAATGCTTAATGGTTAGTTAATGTTTAAAAATAAACTTAAAAATGTAGAAGGAGGCTATAAATGAAAAAGTTAGGAATGTTTCTTTCATTATTTGTGCTTATGAGTGCAGTGTTTACGGGCAGTAATTCTCTTTATGCCGCGTCTAAAAGCATAACTATAACCGGTTCGACGACCGTTCTGCCTATCGCGCAGATGGCTGCCGAGGCTTTCATGGATATCCATCGGGATATCTCCGTGTCAGTCAGAGGCGGGGGTTCAGGTGTCGGAATAGCGGCGCTTATTGATGGAAGAACCGATATCGCGGATGCTTCAAGACCTATAAAAACAAAGGAAATTAAACTTGCCAGAGAAAAGGGAATAGATCCCTATGCGAATGTGGTGGCACGGGACGGCCTCGCTATCGTTGTTCACCCGGATATTCCTCTTGATTCTATTTCAATTGAAGACTTAAGGAAGATTTTTACCGGTGAGATAGAAAACTGGAAAGACCTTGGCGGACCCGGCAAAGCTATTGTTGCTATATCAAGAGATTACTCATCGGGTACTTTTGAAGTGTTTAAAGAATTGGTTCTTGAAGGCGCCAAAGTTAAAGACGGTGCTTTGATGCTTGCTTCAAACAAAGCAGTTGCTACCACGGTATCCACTACTCCTTACTCAATTGGATACATAGGGCTTGGTTATCTTTCAAGCGAGGTGAAAGCATTAAAAGTTGAAGGAGTAGAAGCAAGTGAAGAAACCGTTACAAAAGGAGAATATAAGCTTGCACGTCCGCTTTTTATGTATACCAATGGAGAACCCAGCGGTATTATAAAAACCTTTATTGATTTTATTTTTTCTCCGCAGGGACAGAAAATAGCCAGGGAAGTGGGATACGTTCCCGTTAAGTAGTTATTTTGTAGGTTTGTAGTATAAGTAACAATAGTATTGAAGTTTAAAAACGGAGGTGGGATTAAATTAATCCCACCTCCAAAAATTGTGAAAAATGATTAAAGAAAAACTTTTTAAATATTTAACGGAAGTCGCAGCCCTATGCTCGGTTGTTTTTCTTTTCGGTATAATATTCAGTATATTTAAAGAGGGCTATGCCATATTCGCTGAAGTGGGTTTTTTTAAATTCTTATTCGGTAAATCCTGGCATCCTACACATTATCCTCCTGAATTCGGAATATTCCCTTTAATTATAAGTTCGATAGTGGTGACAGGGGGGGCTTTAATAGTTTCGGTCCCTCTTGGTGTCGGTTCCGCTATTTATATTTCGGAGCTTGCACATCCAAAAGGAAAGGAAATTTTGAAACCAATAGTGGAACTTCTCGCCGGCGTACCATCCGTAATTTACGGTCTATTCGGAATGGCGTTTTTAGGACCTTTTATAAGCAGGGTTTTCGGCTTGCCAATCGGCTTAAATGCTTTTAACGCTTCAATAATTCTCGGAGTAATGGTTGTCCCGATAATATCGAGTATATCCGAGGATGCGATAAATTCAGTTCCCAGACAGCTAAGAGAGGCATCTTACGCTTTAGGAGCCAACAAGTGGGAAACAATAATTACGGTGGTATTGCCTGCTGCCAAATCCGGAGTGATTTCTTCTGTAGTTTTAGGTTTCGGCAGGGCTATCGGAGAAACGATGGTAGTATTGATGGTGGCAGGAGGCGCTACCGCTATCCCGCGTTCCATATTCAGGCCTGTTAGACCAATGACTTCCGCTATAGCAGCAGAAATGGGAGAAACAACCATGGGAAGCTCGCATTTTCATGCTTTATTCGGAATAGCAATAGTCCTTTTTGTGATAACGTTTATTTCTAACCTGATAACAGAATCGGTAATGAAGACTAAGGGTAAAAATGGAACTTAGAAGATTAAAAGAAATTTTAGGTATAAATGCATTGAGGCTGGCGATATTCATCAGTGTATTATTTTTATTCTTATTTCTTGTTCTTATTTTCGCAAAAGGCGGGAAGCTGATTTCCTTTTCTTTTTTAACTCAGCCTCCAAAAGCGGGAATGACAAAAGGCGGAATATTTCCCGCTATAATCGGTACTCTGTATTTGACCGTTTTGTCTGTTTTATTTGCTTTTCCTATAGGCGTGCTCTCTTCTATTTATCTTGTGGAGTACTCAAAAAGGAATTTTTTAGTAACGATTATAAGAACAGCAATAGGTACCCTGGCTGGTGTTCCTTCAATAATTTACGGCCTTTTTGGTCTGGCAATTTTTGTTATAACTTTTGGATTCGGAGTTTCTATGCTTTCCGGGTCTCTGACTTTAGGAATAATGATTTTGCCCGTTATTATTAAAGCTTCTGAAGAGGCTATAAAGGCAGTACCGAGTAGTTTCCGGGAAGCATCATACGCTCTCGGGGCTACAAAGAGGCAAACGATAATGAAGGTAGTTATACCTACAGCCATACCCAGCATATTAACCGGCGCAATAATGAGTATCGGAAGAGCGGCCGGAGAAACCGCTCCTATTTTGTTTACAGCCGCTACTTTCTACACGAGGAGATTGCCAACATCTATTTTTGATGAGGTGATGGCACTTCCTTATCATATATATGCTCTTATGACGGAGGGAACCAGTCCCGAATATCAGGTTCCTATTGCTTACGGCACTGCGGTTGTGCTTTTAGGGCTTGTGCTTGTAATTAGTTCGGTCTCTATTATAATTAGATACAGGATGAGGAGAAAAAAGAAATGGTAAAGAATGAGCTTAAAGTTGAAAAACTCAATCTCTGGTTTGGTGAGAAGCAAATCTTAAGAGATGTTACTTTTTCCATACCAGACAAAAAGATAACTGCGATTATTGGACCTTCCGGCTGTGGTAAGACTACACTCCTTAGATGTTTTAATAGGATGAACGATATGACAGATAACGTTAAGATTAAAGGTAAAATCATACTGGATGGTTGTAATATATATGACGAAAAAACAAATTTATCTTCTCTCAGAATGAAAGTCGGCATGGTTTTCCAGAGACCCAATCCTTTCCCAAAATCTATTTTTGAAAACGTGGCTTTCGGATTGCGTATCAAGGGTTTCAAAGATAAAAATAAACTAATGGAAATAGTAGAAAAAAGTTTGAAAGACGCCTGGTTATGGAATGAGGTTAAAGACAGGCTAAATTCTTCCGCTATGGAGCTTTCAGGCGGACAGCAGCAGAGGTTATGTATCGCTCGCGCGCTTGCTACAAATCCGGAAGTTATACTTTTTGACGAGCCAACTTCCGCACTTGACCCGCAGGCTACCGCCAAAATAGAGGAACTGAGTGTTGAGTTAAAGAATTCGGTAACCGTTGTTCAGGTAACGCATAACATTGGTCAGGCTGCCAGGATTTCCGAATATACCGCTTTTTTGTATCTTGGAGAGTTGATCGAATTCGGTATCTCGGAAAAATTATTTACAGTCCCTCAGGATAAAAGGACCGAGGAATATCTTGGTGGGAAATTTGGTTAAGAAGGGGGAAAAATGCTTGACGAAAGAATAAAATCGTTAAAAAAAGAAATTGTAAACTATGCTTCTCTCGTCGAATCGATGATAGAAGGAAGTATAGAGGGTTTATCAAAGAGAGAGAATGCTCTTCTGGAATCGGTTATGAAAGAAAAAGAGGATAAAGCGAACAATCTTGAAATGCTAATAGAGGAGCACTGCATTGAAATTATAGCTCAGTTCGAGCCCCGAGCCAGAAATTTGAGGTTGATTCTGATGATTCTAAAGATGAACAATGATCTGGAAAGAATGGCTGATCATGCGGTGAATATAGCCGATAGCTCTTCTTTTTTGATAAAATTGAAAAAGGAAGAATCTATGGGAGAAATCTTGAATCTATCAAACGAAACTAAGGAGATGCTAAAGGACAGCATTGATTCTTTTATTGATGGTGATACAAAGAAAGCAAAGAAAGTTTGCAAGCAAGACGATGTCGTGGATGAACTAAGGGATAAAATAATAAAAACTTCTGTTATGAATATGTGTTCGGACCTAGATTCTCCCGATTCCGTTGATCAGAGAGTTCACATAATGAGAATAGCTAAAAACCTGGAGAGAATAGCGGATCTTTCCACCAACATTTGCGAAGATACGATATACATGGTAGAAGGCAAAGATATAAAGCACGGAAAATAGTATAAGGAGATAGTCTGAGACTTCAAAAATATAGTTTAATCCCTTTACTTTTCTCCAGATTCTTTGTAAAATAATAATGAATGGATTTTTAGTTAAAGTTGGATTTTTTTGGAGGATAAATGGGTAAGTTAATTGCTGTTGTGGATGATGAAGCGGATATAGTAGAACTTGTTTCAGTCAATCTTGAAAAGGCTGGTTTTAAAGTTGAAGGTTTCTATAACGCGAACGACCTTTTAAGTTTTATAAAGAAGAAAACGCCGGATCTTATTATTCTTGACTTAATGTTGCCTGATGCCGATGGATTCGAAGTTTGTAAGAACCTAAAAAATCAAGACAAATATTCAGGTATTCCCGTTATAATGCTAACCGCCAAAGGGGAAGAAGTGGATAGGGTTCTCGGTCTTGAGATAGGAGCAGATGATTACGTTACAAAGCCTTTTTCCACCAGAGAATTAGTAGCCAGAGTAAAAGCTGTTTTAAGAAGAGGAGAAAAGGAAAAAGGACCGAAAAAATCAATAAGAATCGGAGGAGAAATCGAAATCTTACCTCAGGAATATAAAGTAAATGTTTCGGGAAAAAAAATAGAATTAACTTCAACCGAGTTCAGGATTCTTTTGCTTCTCGCAAAAAGAAAAGGATGGGTTTTTTCAAGGGATCAAATTCTGGATTATCTCTATGAGGGAGACAGAATAGTTTTTGACCGTACTGTTGACGTTCACATGGCTCACCTCAGGGAGAAACTCGGGAAGTCAGGCGATTGTATTAAAAGTATTAGGGGAATAGGTTATAAAATCGAAGAATGAAAAAGAATATTTTTTTTCGTATTTTTATAAGTCATTTACTACTAGCTGTCGGAATTTCTTTATTACTTGTTGCTTTTTCTTTTAGGTTGGTTAAGAAACATTATATTGGGACCCTTACTAATGATCTGGAAAAAATTGCTCTTGCTCTGGATAAGACGTTAAGACCCTTTATTACTTTAGGAGATTTTTCTACGCTTAATTCTGTTGTTAAGGATATGGGTAAAAAAATAAAAGTTCGGATTACCGTCGTTGATTCAAAGGGAGTTGTTTTAGCCGATTCTGAAGAAAACCCTGAGAAGATGGAAAATCACGGAATGCGGCCGGAGATATTGCCGGCTTTTTACGGTAAAACCGGTTCTTCCTTGCGATTTAGCGAGACAGTTGAACAGGAAATGCTATATGTGGCAATTCCAATTACGGATAATGCAGGTGTTTTAGTCGGAGCGCTAAGGGTTAGTCTTTTCTTAACACAAATCCAAGAGCTTCTGAGTTACATAATGAGAAATGTGATAATCATAGCTGCTCTGCTTGCCATTTTTTCTCTCTTAGCGGCATTCTTCTATGCTAAATCATTGGCAAGACCCATAAGTGAACTTGCCAGTGCGGCTGATGAGGTAGCAGGGGGCAATTTCAATATAGAGGTTTTAACCGAAGGCACAGGAGAGATAAGCCGTCTTACAAAGAATTTTAACGATATGGTTGTACGTATAAGAGAATTGATTTCCCAATTGTCCGAGCAGAAGGATTCCCTTAACGTTGTTGTTTCTTCTATAAGAGAAGCTCTTATTGTTATAGATGAGGAAGAAAAGATAATTCTAATGAACGATAGTTTTAGAGAAATTTTCAGGAGTAGTGAAGCAAAGAATAAGAATTATTGGGAAGTAGTAAGAGAACCTAAATTTGAAGAAATAATTGATGAAATAAAGAGAAACAAAAAAGATCTAACCAGAGAAATGCAAATTCATGACAGGGATTTTATTTGCAGTGCGGCTTTCCTGGAAAAGCATAATGAAATTGTTGTTACTCTTCATGAAATAACAGAGATAAAAAAAACGGAGAAGATTAAGAAGGATTTTATCTCGAATGTTTCCCATGAACTCCGAACTCCGCTAACTGCTATTAAAGGTTTTATAGAGACCCTTTTAAGTACGGCGAACGGTGAGAATAAGCGTTACCTAGAAATAATCGAGCGACAAACCGAACGGCTTATTAATATCGTGAAAGATTTGTTGAAACTTTCTGAGCTTGAAGATATACGAGAAGGCAAAAGAGAGTTTGGTTTCTCAAAGGTATATCTAAAAGAATTAATAGGCAATGTTTTTAATATTTATGAAAAAGAAATAAAAAGTAAAGGTTTAAAATCGATAGTGAAAATTGAAAAGAGTGTTCCTAAAATCAAGGGCGATCCCTTTAAGCTTGAGCAACTTTTTATAAATTTAATAGAAAATGCTATTAAATACACCGAAAGAGGGGAAATAATATTAACCGCGAAAAAAGAGGATAAATCCGTTATAGTTGAAATTTCGGATACGGGAATCGGTATAGCCCGTAAGCATTTATCGAGAATTTTTGAGCGTTTTTATGTGGTTGATAAATCCCGTTCAAAAGAATTCGGAGGAACAGGTCTTGGGCTTTCGATCGTGAAACATATTGTTCAATTACATAATGGAGAAATAAGAATTGATAGTACACTTGGTAAAGGAACCAAGTTTACAATCGTTTTACCAATTAATTAACCAAATATATTTCGAGTAAAAAAAACTAAAAAAAATCAGTGTGTACCCGTGTGAATCCGTGGCAAACTTATTGTTAGAAGGTTAGAGGGTTGGGAGGTTAGAAGGTTAAACAAAATGATTTGTGCTATTCGTGCAATTTGTTGTTCCTCTTTGTCTAGGTGGATGTGGGTGGTTTTAGAAATCAAAGTAAAATTCTTTGTTGTTTCTCTGTGTTCTCTGTGGTAATTTTACAATTCCACAATTTCGCATTCAAGGTTTTCGAGGTCGATTATCGCAAAAGTTGCTTTTCCCGAAAGATAACCGCAAAGTTCCCCCGGATTTACTGTAAGAGGATCTTTTTTAACGTAATATTCATGAGTATGTCCGTGGAGAACTATATCATAAATACCGCTTTTTCTGAATGCTTCAAGTTGGTATGGCTCGTGCATGACTGCAATTTTTCTTCCTTCGATATTAATAGCTTTTGGAGCTCTATCGATTTCAAAGCCGCTCTCATTTGCCTTTTTCTGCAGGAATAGTTTATCTCCGTCATTGTTGCCGAAGATTGCGTGGACCTTTTCAATTGCGAGGAGTGGTAACGAGAAAGGAGAGCAGTAATCTCCGAGATGTATAAGGTTTGTTATATTTCTTTCTTTTAAGATACTTATAGCTTTTTTTATGTTTTCAAGATGGTCATGCGTGTCAGATATTACTCCTATTTTCATAATTACCTCCGTTCAAATTAAAAGTAATTAAATCGAAGAAAAATTCAAGGAGGTGTGTTTTCTTTGTGTGATCATAGGGATTGGCTTCCGAGAAAGACGTGGTCAATTTCCCCAGCGGGAAGATTCGTAAGGGGTACTGTTCGAGAAAAACGGAGTCAATTCTCCCAGCGAGAGAATTGCTCCTTAGCTCTCGCTCTCACTCTTTCCGATTTCTCCGAAATCGAAAAACCTTGCCCGTTCGAGCTCCGAGATATTTTCCTGAACAGTACCCCTTACTCATTGGATTGTTTTTTTAAAAAGACCATGCCCGCTCAGTCTGCGAGGCATTTTTCTTAAGTGGTATCTCTCACTTTTAGGTTAAAAAACAAAAGACCGTGCCCGCTCACCCTCCGAGACGCTTTCCTGGACAGCACTCCTTGTTCATTTTACAATTTCCAACTTGCAATTTACAATTATACACTAATAAGTGTCGTATTTCTCTGGGAGCTCTGTGGTAGAAAATAGTGGGGGGTGGTGGGGTGTGTTCGCTTGACAAATTGCAAGGTTTTTGTAGAATTAGAGTTATGGAACCATTACTTGTAGTTCATGGGGGAGTAGGTAGTAATTTAAGAGACCCAAAGCTTAGAGGGAAAGTTCTGGGAGAAGCTCTGGAAGCCGGTTTTGTGGTTTTAAAGGAAGGCGGGAGCGCGGCTCTGGCAGCGGTTAAAGCTGTTATGGTTATGGAGGATTCTCCTGTATTTAATGCCGGTACCGGTTCTGTTCCCAATCTAATAGGTGAAGTTGAGATGGATGCTTCGGTTGCCACTTCTGAGGGAAATTTCGGAGCGGTGGCTTCTATAAAAAATGTTAAAAATCCTGTGCGAATTGCGTATGAAGTATCGGATAAAACTAAACATTTAATACTCGCCGGCGAAGGTGCTACTCTTTTTGCAA
>CAYRCN010000048.1:0-11318 GCA_964422805.1 uncultured bacterium
TCGTAAAAATAGCTTTTCTTCAGTTGGTAGTGGTCTTATTTACTTTCTTCTCTCCCACACCCGGAGCTACAGGGGTATGTGAAGGGGTTTTTGCGATAATGTTTAAGGGAATAGTTAAAAGAAGCTTGCTGGGCGTCTTTACGATATTGTGGAGGTTCTTTACCTTCTATCTTTCTGCTATTGTGGGAGGAATTATGACTTTAGATGTCTTAAAATTGGGAGATATAGAAATTGACGAAGAAGAAACTTAGCAAAAAGAATCTATGGAGAGGGATAAGGTTATTTCTTTTCTTGTCTATTGCAACTACCGCAATAATATTATTTCTTACAGTAAGCGAAGAAACAATAGAGCAGTTAAAGCTGATATCTCCTTTATTTCTAATTCTAACTTTTTTCTCTACCACTTTTCGATTTATATTTGACGTATGGAGACTCAGATATATTACAGGAGCTCTCGGAAAAGAGATAACATGGAAAGGAGCTTTTTATTTTACAATGGGAGGATTGGCTTTCGGAGCAGTTACCCCTATGCAAGTTGGAGGAATACCTTTTCAACTCTACGTCTGCAAAAAAGAAAAGATATTGATTCCAGAGGGAACTGCCGCAGTCTTTAGCCGCGGTCTTCTTTCAGCATTCGTTCTTCCATTTCTTTTACCCTTTATTTACTATTATAGGAAATATTTATCTTCAGGAATAATGAGCGCGATTGTCAAATATCTGATAGTATTTTACGGAATATTTGCTGTTATTTTTATACTTTTGTTAACTCAAACCCCTTACTTACAACGTAAGTTTGGTGATAAAGTGAAAGGTATTATAACGTTCAAGAAAGTTTTCACCACTGAGTTTAGGAAAAGAAAAATATTGTTCCTAAAGGCATATATTACAACTTTCTTCTCTTTGGGTTTCTATTTCCTGACAGCTCCTCTTTTAATCAAAGGATTAGGAATCAAGGCGCCTTTTTTTGAGGCAACTATACTCCAGATAGTAATGACTTATGCGGTGAACTTCCTTCCGACTCCTGCTGCGAGCGGTCTTGCTGAAGGAGGTGCAATGGCTGTCTTCTATCATTTAATGCCTACTTACATTTTAGGCGTTTATGTTATGTTGTGGAGATTCTTTACCAGTTACCTGGGAATAGTCGTGGGAATAATAGCCATATCCAAGTTTGTTACGGAAAACAAGGAAAAATAGGGGGTAGAGAGTAGTAAGTAGTAAGTAGTGAAAAGCTGCTGTTTCTACATTTAGAAAAGTGATGTGTGGAATTGGGTCTAGCGGTAAGCGGATGGCGGGCTGCGGATAGCGTATTGAAACTTGACTTAGATTAAATCTTTTTTATATTAATGTTATGAAAAAATTGCTTTTGTTGATCGACGGATCATCCCTCGCTTACCGTGCTTATTACGCTTTTATCAAGAATCCTTTAAAAACATCCAAAGGTGAACCGACTTCAGCAATTTTTGGTTTCGCAAGGAGCTTAAAGAAACTCTCTGAGGAACTGAATCCAGACTACGCTGCGGTTTGTTTCGACCTTCCAGGTCCGACTTTCAGAGACGAAAAATTTCAGGATTATAAAGCAAAAAGAAAAGAAACTCCTGAAGAACTTATAAAGCAGCTTCCGCATATTAACAATTTATGTGAATCGGCAGGATTTTCTGTCATTAGCAAGGAGAGATACGAAGCAGACGATATAATCGCCACCCTTGCGGAAGAAGCCGAAAAAGAAAACGTGGAAACTGTGATATTTACTCTGGACAAAGATTTGATGCAGCTTGTTTCAGATAATGTAAAAATATTAAACATGCATAAATCCGGAGTAGAATGGTACGATAAAGCTAGGGTTGAAGAAAAATTCGGAGTCCCTCCGGAGAAAATAAATGATTTTCTTGCTCTAACAGGAGACTCGTCGGACAATATACCGGGAGTCAAGGGAATTGGAAAGAAAACGGCAGCTGCACTTCTAAAGAAATTTAATTCTCTTGAAAATATATTTTCGAATATCGAACAAGTTAAAAATACCAGCATAAAAGATAAGCTTATGGGTAAGGAAAAAGAAGCGGAGCTATGGAAAGAATTAATCCGACTGGAAAAACATGTACCCATTACAGAAGAACTAACTGATCTAAAGTATAAAGGGGTGAATCCCAAAAATTTGAAAAATTTGCTGAAGTATTTTGAATTCTATTCACTAATAGAAGAGTGGATTGGAGAAGAAGGAAACTCTCAAGATTTCAATATAGTTAATTTAATCGAAGTTAAAGAAGGACAGTCAATATTTATATATTACAACGAAGATAAGTCTTTTATCTCTGTGGAAAACGACGTTGAAGTTGTCGAAAAAGATAAGCTCAGGTTAAGGCTTAATGACTTTGAAAAAAATTCTTTTGTTCTAGAAGATGCTAAAAAATTTGCGCATTTAATCGGATTTTATCCTAAAAGCAAAGTTTTTGATCTTTCTATTATGCATTATTTGCTTTATCCAAACAGGAAAAATCACTCGCTTTCGAGAATACTTCTGGAACAGGGGATTACTCCGGGTAAGCCCGAATCAATATCTATTTCGATGAAGGGCGTTTGTGAGAGGCTGCTTGAAGAATTGAAGAAAAATGATCTTTTGAAAGTTTATAACGAAATTGAAGAACCGCTAATTTCTATTCTTTACGAAATAGAAAATCATGGCTTGTTAATTGACAAGGATTTATTAGGTGAATTAAAGACTTCTATAGAAAAAGAACTTGAAACCATTGAAGAAAAAATATATAAACTCGCAGGTAGCAAGTTTAATTTACGTTCCCCTAAACAGCTGAGTGAGATTTTATTCCTTAAACTTAAACTTCCTCCCGTTAAAAAAACAAAAACTGGTTTTTCGACTGATTTTGAAGTGCTCAAAGCACTATCCGGAAAACATCCTATAATATCTGAATTAGTTGATTTCAGGGAATTAGATAAACTCTTGGCAGCTTATGTGATTCCCCTGATAAATTGTATAGATAAAGCAACTGGCAGAATACATCATGAATTCCAGCAGTCGGTTGCGGCGACCGGTAGACTAACGACTACGACACCAAACCTTCAAACGCTTCCGATAAGAACAGAAAAGGGGAGAAAAATCAGGGAGGCGGTTATTGCTCCAGAGTACAATCAAATTCTCTCTTGCGATTACTCGCAGATCGAGCTGCGAATTCTTGCTTACATTTCGAACGATCAGAAATTAATAAATGATTTCGAAAATAACCTTGATATACATCTACAAACTGCCTGCAGGATTTTTGGTGTTGAAGCTGACCAGGTTACGTCGGAAATGAGAAGAAAAGCAAAAACCATGAATTTCGGTATCATTTACGGAATAAGCCCATTTGGACTTTCCAGGCAACTTGAGATAACAAATACGGAAGCAAGCAGTATTATAGAAAAATATTACAATAACCATCCTGGAGTTGAGAGATGGCAAAAAGAAACTATTGAAATGGCGATGAATTCGGGATTTGTTAAGACGATCTACGGAAGGAAAAGATTTATACCCGAGTTGAAAAGCCTACGGGAAATAGAGTACGGAAAAAGAATAGCGATAAATACACCCATACAGGGAAGTGCAGCTGATATAATAAAAAAAGCAATGATATTAATAAATAGAGCATTGAAGAATAAGATGTTAAAGACGAGAATGATACTTCAGATTCATGACGAACTTCTATTTGAAGTACCCATAAACGAGAAGCAAGAAGCAATAGACCTTATATTACCTGCCATGGAAAATGCAGGGGCGTTAGCTAAGATACCCCTAAAGGTAGATTATAATTTCGGCAGGAATTGGAATGAAGCACATTGAAAGATATGAACCACAGAGGACACAGAGGAAAAATTCGGAAAATTGGAAAATGGGGAAATTGGGAAATGGGAAACAATTCAACTATTTTCTATTCAACAATTCAACTTGGATTCGAAGAATCCACGTATTTCATTTTGCTTTTTAATTTTTAATATTTAATTTCCAATGGAAACAAAATTAGCAGTTTAAAAGATAAATGTTCAAATATATTGAATATGTATAAAGGAGGCTTTATTTAATGGATGTTATTCTACTAGTTATTGTTTGTTTTTCTAGTTTTTTTCTTGCTTATAAATTTTATGGCACTTTTCTTTCAAAAAAGATATTCGGATTAAACGATGAAAGAAGAACTCCCTCCAATGAGTTTGAGGATGGTATAGATTACGTCCCCACACGAAAAGAAATTATATTTGGGCATCACTTTACTTCTATTGCAGGTACGGGTCCCATTGTAGGACCTGCAATCGGAATAATATGGGGATGGGTACCGGCAATAATATGGATTGTTGTGGGTACGCTTGTAATTGGTGCTGTACATGATTTTGGTTCCCTTGTCCTATCCTTGAGGAATCAGGGAAAATCAATTTCGGAAATAACAGGTAAGTATATAAACAAAAGAACTCAAAGAGCCTTTTTTTCGATTGTTTTTCTAGAACTCCTTATAGTAATAGCTATCTTTGGTCTTATAATGGCAGTAATTTTCGACATGTTTCCGGAATCTGTTTTTCCTATGTGGTTTCAAATACCGATAGCCGTATGGTTGGGTTGGATGGTTTATAAAAAGAAAGGAAACCTGGCTTTATTTTCTGTTATAGCGGTTATTGTTATGTATTTGACAATAGTAATAGGAAGTGCTATTCCAATTACTATGCCAGGGTTTTCTGGTATTCCGGCAACTGGTATTTGGACTATAATTTTGCTTATATACGCTTATATAGCTTCTATGTTACCGGTTACGACTTTGCTCCAACCCAGGGATTACATAAATTCACATCAACTTTTTGTTGCGCTCTTCCTTCTTCTTGTAGGCGTATTCGTATCTGTTATTGGAAATCCGAATTTTCATATAGTCGCACCTGCAATGAATTTCGATCCTTCCGGAGCTCCGCCTCTGGTACCTTTTATATTTATAACCATCGCCTGCGGAGCTGTTTCGGGATTTCATTCACTAGTTTCCTCCGGTACCTCAGCGAAACAAATCTCGAAAGAAACAGATAGTCAATTGATTGGTTACGGAGCAATGGTGATGGAAGGAGTACTTGCCACTCTTGTTATTGTTGCGGTTGCTGCAGGTATAGGTATTGCATATCGAGGTGTAGATGGAAATCTCCTGACAGGTGTTCCTGCGTGGACAGCACATTATTCTTCCTGGACAGCCGCTGAGGGACTTGGTTCGAAAATTTCTGCTTTTGTAATCGGTGCTGCTAATATTATAAATTCAATAGGTATTCCTAAAAGTATTGCGACCGTTATTATGGGTGTTTTTGTGGTTTCCTTTGCCGGTACGACTCTGGATACAGCAACCAGAATTCAAAGATATGTTTTATCCGAATTGTTTGGTGAGGTTAAAGTTTTTCGGAATCGCCAATTCTCTACCGCTGTCGCTGTAATAACTGCCGGGCTCCTGGCTTTTGCGACTGGTGCGAGCGGAAAAGGAGCTTTAAAACTCTGGCCATTGTTTGGGGCAACTAATCAGACGTTGGCAGCACTGGCACTTTTGGTTATAACTGTCTGGTTGAAAAATAAAGGAGGGTTTCAATTCTTGATTTCTGCAATACCCTGCATTTTTATGGCATTTATTACAACCTGGGCTCTTGTGATAAATCAGATTAATTTTATCGGTGTTCGGAATCCTGTACTCTTGATACTGAATTTGATAATATTATCTCTTAATCTGTGGATAATTATTGAAGGAATGATCGTAACAGTCAAGAAACGTTGAATTAGCAGTTTATCAATAGGATGAAAGCTATCTGCTTCGAGATTTGGAAAAAAATAGAAAGTAGAGCAAAACGATGGTTTGAATCTATATCTTTTTTTGAAAAAGGATTAGCCACAAGCGTGATTGAAGTAGAATTGGCCCAGTTGGAAAATATCTTTGCACTTCTTCTTTTTGGTTGTTTTGTGGGTTTCCCTGCACCTCCTGTCCATTTGACTCTAAAGTTACTTCCCAAAATGGAAAGAGAATTAATAATAATGATGAATAGAGTTTTTACTTCGAAGGATCCCCTTGGGGAACTGTTTTCTACACTTGATATTACCTGATGAATCCGGATATATATTTCTTTACGGGTAAAGGGGGTACAGGAAAATCGACATGTTCTGCCGTATTTTCCGTGCAAAGATCTAATAAGGGGAAAAGCGTTTTAATCAATTCTATCGATCCGGCACATAATCTATCTCAAATCTTTGAGAAAAAATTATCGAACGAAAGTCGCAAAATCAAAGATGAACTCTATGCACAGGAAACGGATTTGAATATATGGAAAGAAAAGTATCTTACTTCAATCGAAGACGAAATGAGAAGTACCTATAAAAATCAAACAGCTTTTAATCTAAACAAGCACTTCAAAACTTTAAAGTACTCTCCGGGGCTAGAAGAATATGCAACAATACTTGCTGTAGAAGATACTTTGGAAGAAAACAAAGATAAGGATATAATAATCTTTGATACCCCTCCAACAGCTCTGTTCTTAAACTTCTTGTCGTTGCCTTATTCTTCCTTGAAATGGTTGGAACAGCTCTCTTCACTGAGGAAACTTATACTCGATAAAAGAGAAACTATAAACCTGATTCTCACGGGAAATAAAAAAAAGAAGAAGGATATCGATAAAGTTTTGGAAGGAATAAAGGGTATGGTTTTTAGATTTAAAAACCTTTCTGAAGTTTTCCAATCGAAAAGAAGTCATTATGTGATTGTAATGAATCCTGATGTTCTTTCTTTATCCGAATCACGATCTATAAAAGAACATCTGAAAAATTTCGGTATAAGCGTAGAATCGGTAATTCTGAACAAGTATGAAGGCCAAAAAGAAATCTTGAAGTCTGTTACTTCAAGCTTTCCGGAAGTAAGTGTTACAACGTTAATGAGGGAAAAAGAAGAGATTATCGGGTTCGACAAACTAAAGAAAATTCCGGAATTATTATCACACGGAGCCACAGAAAACACATAGTTTTTGTCTTCGGTCATCGGTCTCCGGGTTTTCTTGTAACTGCTTTCCTGTTTAGTCCTTTAACTAAGGAATGTATGGTAAGGCTTACTGTAAAAGAATCATCTTCTTTGTTGCCGTAAAATCTTTGTTAGTCTGCATTCTGTAAAAATAGACTGCGTTTGCGACCTTTTTTCCGAATTTATTACTGCCGTCCCATTTTACTTCATGATAACCCGCTTCAACCTCTTTATCTACGAGAGTGATCACAATTCTTCCTAAACAATCGAAAACATTAATAGAGATCTTAGCAGGGACAGGACATCCGTATCTTATTACAGTCTGCCGGCTAAATGGATTTGGATAGTTCTGTTTAATAAAAAAGACTTTCGGAATTTTGGATTCTTCGACTCCGCTAGCGTCAGCTACGTGCAGATGTGCGGGAATTCTTACCTCCGGATTGCTTGGGTCGTTACTCGATATAATAATGTTTGCAAAGTAATTCCCAATTTCTAAGTCAGTCGCATCGAGGGTAACTTCCAGTTGGGTGCTGTCGCCCGACGAAATAGTGCCTGAGGTAGAGTCAACCAAAAGCCAGTTAGGAAATTCTTCTGTTGCGATTAAAATCTCATCCCACCAGGCTTCCGAGCCTTCAGTAAAATTGTAAAGTTCAAGACGATCAAAATCTTCCATAACTGGAGAGTACCGGAAAGGAATCCCGTCTTTTATCAAAACCTCATTGACATAGTAGTCAAAAGTCTTTGATACAAAATTAATATTTTTAAATTCGATATGATACCACGTTTCAGCTGTATAAGAATACGTATTATCTCCTCCGACATCTGCATTAACATAAAAATATCCTTCACCTCTTGCGAAAAAGAAGATAAGATCATCACCCGAACTACTTCGCAATACAAAATAAGCATCATGTGTTGTGGTGGATCCGGAACGAATGAAGAAACTGACGTAACCCGGCTGAACGGCACCAAGTTCTTGATAAATACCGTTATAGTGTGAAGAGGGGGAATCGTATTCATGATAACTATAATCAGTTCTATTGGCAGCCGTTGTATTTGTAACTTCCTTTATTCCGGAACCTCCGCCGTCGAGCCAGCCGTTAAAATCTCCGTCTTCAAAATCATCTTCAAATATCTTAAAGGAAGCAAATACACGTGGTATACTCGCCACGAAATCATTTGGAACAGCGTCAGCCGTTTCCTCTGGCTTTAGAGGTTCTTCCGCTATGGAGAGAGATGGGCTTTTCGATAGTTTTTTATTTTTTGTTGATTTCATCAAAGACAAATCCGTTTCTTCAATTGAAATATCGAAGCTCAGGTCGCTGACGCCTGTGTTGTAGATTGTTAATGAATGGTGAGATATTTCATCTATGGATAAGCTGTCGCTTAAGGAATTGGTAGAAATTGACATATCGGGAGGTTCCGCGCATTCTCCTCGCAGAAATAATGTTACAGTTGACTCGTCAGGGTCGTTACATTCGATCCTTAAGACTCTTATGATCGTTCCCAGTGAGATGGGGGTGAATGTTATCGGAACTCCTTGAGATTCTTTAGGATTTATGGTAAAATTTGTAGTGTCAATAATATAGTTATAGTAATCTGTTTCAAGATTAAATATTGTTAGCGTATCGGTTCCTTTATTTGAAATAATTAAGGTATCGGTGACAGAAGAACCGGCGAAAGCAATGCCGAAATCTAAAGTATCTTCTGACACATCTATATCAGGTGCGCCGGTTACGTGTAAATGAGCAGGAACGACTAATTCCGACTCATCCGGGTCATTACTTGCGATAATGATGTCCGAAAAGTAATCGCCACCATAAAGACCTGTAGCGTCGAAGGTAACTTCTACACTTAGACTGTCGCCCGCCGGAATAGTATCCGAGGTGGGATCGGGGTATAGCCAGGAAGGATTCGATAGCCACTCAAAAGCATTTATTATCAACGATCTTACGTCAGAAGTTGTATCTACTCCCCAATCGCTTACGGCAGAAGTAAAAAACGGGAAGCTTATATCAACACGTCGACTATCTCCTGCTTCGTTAACAGCGGTAAGTGGAGTTCCGTCTAGGAATTCGGCCAACAGGGTTGCGCCAGCATTAACAGAAGCTCCGGAGCTCAATTTTGATCTTGAAATTACGTTGTTTACACCCGCCATAATAGGATGACCCGCTTCGTAGATGTTACCCATATAATATGGGGTTCCGCCGTTGTAATCATAGGGGGAAATCAACCAGTAATTTTCTGCATCAAACCGACCCTTAACCATCCAACCTCCGCCGGTTCCGTTTGCTGCAAAGGCGATGAAAACATTACCTCCCCAGTCGATATAATCCGCTAGTAAATCTCCTATAGCATCCGCGTTATACCAGTAATTCCAACCAAAGACGCCAACCGCATTGTATATTTGCAGTTCAGGTAAGGATGGAGTAGAAGAATAGGCGTTTATCGTCGCTACTTCCGCAAACCGTCCAGAGTTTATCAGATATTGAGCTATGTTACTAAGATATTCCTCACCATCCGATTCGGAACCAAGTATCGCTATGTTTGCTGTTCCTGACGCTGTGGGGGATTTGTATAATCGAAAAATACTTTTAGGTGGATTTCCTGCGGATATTTTCCCATCGATACTTCTTTGAGATCGTAAGTTATTTCCCCCTTCAGCCTTTTGGTTAAATCTCGTATTTGAAGATACTAAAGGTGGGGAGTCCGCACTTTTCTCCGAAATATTTAAAATCAAATCGCTGAAACCTGTATTGTAAATAGTTAAAGTATGGGTTGATTTCTCGCCAGTGAACAAACTATCGTTTAGGCTTTCGGGCGAAACCGATATATCCGGTGGTTCTAAACATCTACCTCGTAAATTAATTTCTATCGTTGGTTCGTCAGGATCATCGCAATCGATTGTCAATTTTCCGCTGATTAGTCCTAATGAACTTGGAGTCAAAGTGACCACTATCGCTTGAGTTCCCTCGGGATCCAGAGTAAAATTGGTTATATCTACAGTGTAATCTGAATTATTGGTTGAGATGTCATTAACGGTCAGCGAATCGGTCCCAACATTTTCAATGATTAATGTGTCAGTTGCAGAGTAACCAATGAAAACAATACCGTAATCTAAGGTATTTTCTGAAACAGCTATATCAGGTGTACCGGTCACATGTAAATGTGCGGGGACCGTAAGTTCTGTCTCATCCGGGTCGTTACTGGTAATTATGATATCCGCAAAGTAATTTCCTCCATAACGGTTTGTAGCATCAAAGGTAATTTCTATAAGAGTACTATCCGCTGATGGAATTGTACCCGAGATTGGATCAGCCGAAACCCAGTGCATCGAAAGGAACGTGATCTCGTTTTCTATAAGCTCTATAATATCTAGTTTTCCATCGTGGTCATCATCGGCGTTAAAGTTCATTGACTGAAAAGCGTTGAAAAGACAGTTCCATTCAGCATTTAGTACTATCGCTCCATTATCAGGATAGCCTTCAAGATAAGCCAGTTGTGATGCACCCGGAAGAACGTCGACAATCTCAACATCTCTGTTATACTGGTTATCTGTCCAGTATAGGCTGTCTATTTTGTTAGGATTATTAAAGACAGCATGCCCGGGATTGACGGCATAAAAGTTTAACGGTGTTGTAAGATCCGAAACAAAACTAATACCTAAATTTGTAAGTAAAGAGTGTGAAGGATAATTATAGAGAGCCCAATCGGCATATATCAGAAGTCCGCCGTTTGCCTGATAATCATCGAGTGAATTAAGTACTTCGCTTGACGGTATATTACCGTAGGAATTAACGATAACCAGCTCCCATTGGGTTCCACTGATGAGTTCCATATGCAATTCGTCCCAGGAAGTTACCAGTGTTCTGGGTAGGCCAAGATTATCCAGAGCTGTGTCATAATAATACAAACCCGATCCCCTCTCCATGACGAGAATATGTTGCAGGGCTGACGCAGGGATGCTACTTTCATAAATTCTCTTGGAGAATTCCACTTCAACTACATCTGAAGTTTCCGAATTTTCCTCGGGTATTGCCTTTTTATTGCTTTCGAAATCGGTGACTTTAAAACTTATATTTTTAGACTTTGTTATGGGTAGTAGTTCCTGAAACGATATATCAAAGTTCAAATTACTCCCGCCTGTATTGTAAATTTTTAAAGTATGGGTAGATATTTCACCCGTATATAAACTATCGTCAAGAGAATCGGGAAAAACCGAAATATCCGGTGGTGCTAAGCCTTCGCCTTGAAGAAAAACAATTAAGACAGGTTGGTCTATGTCATTACTCTCTATATTAAGATTTCCGGTATAGACAG